>JBARBX010000215.1:0-2949 GCA_049793535.1 Steroidobacteraceae bacterium
GAGCAGGGATGCGCCCAATTCGCCGAGCTGAGGCTATTGCTAGGAGTCACATAGAAGATGACCGGAACGACCGCCAATTCATTTCCAAATACCCGCATGCGGCGCATGCGGCGCGACGAGTTTTCACGCCGTCTGATGCGCGAATCGCACCTGAGCGTAGATGCGCTGATTTATCCCATGTTCGTGGTCGAGGGCCACGGCCAGCGCCAACCGGTGGCCTCCATGCCGGGGATCGAGCGCCTGTCCATCGATCAGTTGCTCAGGGAATGCGAATCTCTGGTCCGGCTCAAGGTTCCGGCCATCGCCCTGTTTCCAGTGACTCCCCAGGAGAAAAAGACGCTGGATGCGCGCGAGTCATGGAATCCGAACGGCATCGCGCAGGCGGCGGTTCGCGCGGTGAAAAAGCAGTTCCCGGCCCTGGGGGTCATCACCGACGTGGCATTGGATCCCTTTACCACCCATGGGCTGGACGGCCTGATCGACGATTCGGGCTATGTGCTCAACGATTTGACCGTGGAAACCCTGGTGCGCCAGGCGCGCTCGCACGCCGATGCCGGTGCCGACGTGGTGGCACCCTCCGATATGATGGACGGACGCATCGCCGCGATCCGCGGCGCCTTCGAGACCGCGGGCCTCGCGAATACGCGAATTCTGGCCTATGCGGCCAAGTATGCCTCGAGCTTCTACGGCCCGTTTCGCGAGGCCGTGGGGTCCGCCGCACAGCTCGGTCGCGGCACCAAGCACACGTACCAAATGGACCCGGCCAATTCAGACGAGGCCTTGCGCGAGGTGGCCCTGGACATCAGCGAGGGCGCCGACATGGTGATGATCAAACCAGGTCTGCCCTATCTCGACATTGTGCGTCGCGTCAAAGATCGCTTCGGCATGCCCACCTTCGTTTACCAGGTGAGCGGCGAGTACGCCATGATCATGGCGGCGGCCGGCCATGGGTGGGTGGACGAGCGTGCGGTGGCCCTGGAGACGCTGGTGTCGATGAAGCGCGCCGGGGCGGATGGCATTTTGACTTATTTCGCCAAGCGCGCGGCGGAGTGGCTTGCAGAGTGAATCCGCCGCAGTGAACCAGCCGCTGGGAGCCGACGCGCCGGATCAATACGGGGTCGTGGGTCACCCCGTTGCGCATAGCTGGTCGCCGTTCATTCACGGCATGTTCGCGAAGGCGACCGCGCAGAACCTGGTATATCGGCTGTTCGACATCGCCCCTGAGAATTTTCGCCGCGAGGCCCTGCGCCTGTTCACGGGCGGTGTGCGCGGCCTGAATGTAACGCTGCCCCACAAGCAGGCCGCGGCGGAGCTCGTCAACGAGCTCACTCCCCGCGCCGAGCGCGCGCAGGCGGTAAACACCATCGCCTTCTTCGAGGACACCTCCCTGCTCGGCGACAACACCGACGGCCTCGGACTCACGGCCGACCTGGAGCGCAACCTTGGGGTCAGTCTCGCCGGCAAGCGAGTTCTGATGCTGGGCGCGGGCGGCGCCGTGCGCGGGGTGCTCGGCCCCTTGCTGGAGCGCGACTTGGCGGAGGTGATCATCGCCAATCGAACGCCCGAACGGGCGCTGAAGCTCGCGGCCGAATTTGCCGACCTGGGACAGGTTTCCGGCTGCGGTTTCGCCGAGCTCTCGGGTCCGCCCTACGACCTCGTGATCAACGCCACGTCGGCCAGCCTGCAGGGCGAAATGCCCGTCATGCCGGTGGGACTCGTGGGCGAGGAAACCCTGTGCTACGACATGGCGTACGGGCGCGGCCACACGCCCTTCACGTTGTGGGCGAAATCACTGCACGCCGCGCGTACCACGAAGGGGTGGGGAATGCTGGTGGAACAGGCGGCGGAGTCGTTCTTGCTCTGGCGCGGCATTCGGCCCGACACCCAGCCCGTGCTGCAGGCCCTCGCGCAACACGCCTAACGCATGGTGACCAGCTCTTCGGCGCTGGTCGGATGAATCGCCACCGTGTCGTCGAAGTCGCTCTTGGTCGCGCCCATGCGAATCGCCACCGCAAAACCCTGCAGCATTTCATCCGCGCCGGTGCCGATGATGTGGCAGCCGACGATTCGCTGTTCGGGTCCCACGCAGACCAGCTTCATGTCGGTGTGCGTCTTGCGCGCGGTCATGGCGTGGTACATGGGCGTGAAGTCGGCGACGTACACCTTCACCGCGTCGCCGTGCTGCGCGCGTGCTTCCGCTTCGCTCGCACCCACGGTGCCGATGGGCGGGTGCGTGAACACCACGGTGGGAATCATGCTGTATTCCAAGCGGCGATCGGCCTTGCCGCCGAACAGGCGGTCGCTCAGGCGCCGGCCCGCGGCGATGGCAACCGGCGTCAGCGCAGCCCGGCCCGTGACGTCGCCGATCGCATAGATGCCCGGGACCGCGGTGTTCTGGAAGGCATCGGTGACAATGAAGCTGCAGTCATCGAGCTTGACGCCGGCCTTGCCGAGATCGAGGCCTTCGACGTGGGCGCGGCGTCCCACCGCCCACAGCAGGCAATCGAAGCCTGAAAATTCGCGGCCGTCCGCCGCCGTCAAGGTCTTGATGCCCGCGTCCTCGCGCAGCGCCGACGGCACGAAGTGCCGGTGAATGAATATCCCTTGATCCTGCATCTCGCGCATCAGGGATTTTCCCAGCATGGCGTCGAAGCTCATCAGCAGATGATCCTTGCGTATGAACATCTCGACCTGGGCTCCCAGCTCGTGAAACGCGCCGGCCAGTTCGCACGCGACGTAGCCGCTGCCGGCGATGGCGACGCGCTTCGGCCGCAGCGGCAACTCGAAGAAACCGTCCGAGGTGATGCCGAGCTCCGCCCCGGGCAGCTTCGGCCACGTGGGCGTGCCGCCGGTCGCGATCACGATGTGCCGCGCCTTCAGGCGCTCGCCGTTCACCTCCACGGTGTTCTGATCCAGGAAGCGGGCGGCGCCGCGTACATAGGCCACTCC
>JBARBX010000216.1:0-4842 GCA_049793535.1 Steroidobacteraceae bacterium
GCGTCATAGACTTGTCATGAAGCGCCATCTTCCCGGGAGGCGGGCAGGCCGCCGGGCGGCCATGAGCGACTTGACCGGAAGTTCGTTCGTTGCCAATGTAGTCCGTCGCCGTGCAGGGCAGGAGGCACCTTTGGCCAGACTCAAGGACAGCGCCAGCGCATGGGAACCCCGGCGAAGCCCTTTTGGGACCGGGGGTGTTGCGGCCGGGTGGGTGGCGGCACTCGTGCTGTGTTCATGGGCGGGTGGAGCCGTGTCGTCCGAGGCCCCGCCGCCGCCGCAGCCATCCAAAGCTGCGCCCGATGCCGCCGACAAGCCCGGCCTCGACCAGATCACGGTGGAGGCTCGGCGAGAAAGGGCGCTCCTCGAACACCAGGTGAGCAGCTTCGTCTCCGCCATCTCCGCGGCGCCCTTTCAGGAAGCGCTGGCACGCTGGAAGACTCCGATCTGTCCGGCCGTGGCCGGGCTGCCGCGCGGGCACGGCGAATTCGTGCTGACCCGTATATCGAAAATCGCGACGGACTCGGGTGTGCCGCTCGCACCGGAGAATTGCCGCGGCAATTTCTACGTGGTCGTGACGGCGGATCCCGACGCGTTGCTCAAGGCCTGGATCAAGCGTGACATTTCCATCTTCGGCGATGCCGGCGGGACCAAGATCCGCGCCTTTCTCAATTCGTCGAGGCCGGTGCGTGTCTGGTACAACGCAGATCTCAACACCGCGGATGGGCTCCCTCTCACGGGCTATGATGGAACAGCCGGGGCTCCGGCGGCCCCGGCGATGGGCGGAGGGGTTCTGCAGGGCGTCCCGAACAATGATCATGCCCTGGGGTTTCGGCTCAAGCGCGACGAGGTGCGAGACCTCTCATCGGTCATCGTATTGATCGATTCGCGTCGCGCCCGGGGCGTGAGTTTTGGCCAACTGGCCGACTACGTCGCCCTCATCGGATTGGCCGAATTGCGCTTGGACGCGAATGTGGGCGAGGCGCCCACCATCCTGCACTTGTTCTCCGAGTCGGATAAGGCCCCGCCGGGATTGAGCCCCTGGGATGAATACTTCTTGAAAGCGCTCTACCACACCGAGCAGACCGACGTGATGCAGCTTTCGGAGATCAAGATATCCATCGTGCGCGACGTCTTGCATTGACGCCGGCTGTTCGCCTGACGGGGGTACCACACGGATCCGATGGATCGGATGCAACTCTCCGAGATCAAGATCGCGGTGCTGCGCGACCTCGCGCGTTGATCAGTCGAGCAGCGATCGCAGAACGCCCGGTGCAAAGCGCGAGTCGATGAAATCCGCCAGGCCGTCGAGGGTATCGTCCAGCGTGGGGGTGTCCCGGCCGAATAGCCCGCGCATCACCGCGGGGCTTTCGAACATACCGTGCAGATACACTGCCAGCGTTTGGCCGTGCTGCCAGCCGCAATGCTCGGGAAGCACCGCATCGAGGGGCGGCGCCCCATGGACGGCTTGGGCATCGGGTTCCGTGTGCCCATGGCGGATTTCATAGGCCTCGACGGTCACGCCGCTCAAGGGAGCCCAAAAACCGGAAAGAGGCGCGAAGGTGTGCAGTGCGCGCCGACAGCGCTTCTGCCGTTGAAATTCGGTGGAATAGGGCAGTAGAGCGAGACCTCGGGCCTGACCTTCCACCGCATGGGGATCACGGATCTCGCCACCGAGCATTTGTAGGCCACCGCAGATGGCCAATGTAGGCTTGCCCGCCGCGACATGCGCGGCGATGGCGCCGTCCAAGCCGTGTTGCCGCAGCCAGGCCAGATCGGCGGCAACGTTCTTCGAACCCGGCAGTACCAGGAACTCCGCGGCCGCGATGGATGAACGCTGCCTGGCCCAGCTCAGCGAGACGCCGGGCACCCTCGTGAGAGGCGCGAACTCATCGAGATTGCTGATATAGGGATACGCGACGATGGCCACCGACAAGCCGGAACCCGACGTGGGCGCATCGAACACTCCGTCCTCTTCGGGCAGGCCATGCCCGCGCCACATCGGCAGCACGGCCAACGTGGGAATTCCAGTCAAGGACTCGAGCATTTGTGGTCCCGGGGCCAATAGGCGCGAATCGCCGCGAAATTTATTGAGAACGAAGCCCCGTACCAGGGCGCGGTGCGCAGCGGGCATGAGCTGATGCGTGCCGAAGAGATGGGCGAAGGCGCCGCCACGGTCGATGTCGCAGATGATGAGGGTGGCGGCCGAGACGGCCTCGGCCACGCGCATATTGACGATGTCCGTGGAGGAGAGATTGATTTCGGCCGGCGAACCCGCACCCTCGATCACGACGACATCGTGACCGGCCAGAAGATCGTTGAGGCAGGAGCGGATGGTCGGCCACAGGTGCTCGGCGCGCGCACGCCACTCCATGCGCGACAAATCGTCGCGCCGTTGCCCCAGCAGAATGACTTGGGCTTGCGTGTCCGCTTCGGGCTTGAGCAACACCGGGTTCATGCGCACCTCGGGGACGCACCCCGCGCTCAGTGCCTGAAAATACTGCGCGCTGCCGATCTCGCCGCCGCCCACCACCCGGGCGTTGTTGCTCATGTTCTGCGCCTTGAATGGCGCAACCTTCAGTCCCTGGCGCGAGTACCAGCGCGCCAGCGCGGTCGCCAGGAAGCTCTTACCGGCGCCGCTGGTGGTGCCGCACACCATCACGGCGCGGGCGCGGGCGTTCACGCGCCGTAGAACTCCCCGGCGATTTCGCGTATCAATCCGCTCACGTAACCGCTGAACGAGCGCCAAACCTCGAGGTGAAAGACAGCCTCGCCGGTGCGCCAGAGAACGATGTCCGCCTTCGCCAGCACGGTGCGGGTACACATGCCGGTGGGGAATTCGCCAAGGTCCAAATCGAGCGGGCAGGCGCCGCTCAAAATATCCGCCGCATGGGGGCCGCTCAGTTCAAGTGCAAATTGCCGGTGACTGACGTCCACCAGGGCATGCGGCATCTGTCCCAAAGCGGAGTCGAGCGACGAGAACGCCGTCTCGCGGGCCTCTTCATCGGTGCCGATCAGCAGGTACTCGTCGGGGCCCATCCACAGTGCCGCACGCGAGCCTTGCAACTTCGCGCGGCAGGCCTCCTCCGGGCACTCGACGCCCCAGACGGGCGCCGCGGCCGCGCGGGCGGGCGCATCGGCGTGCAGGATGAAACGCATGGCCGGCGGCAATGCCTTCATCCAAGGTGTCCCCGGCACGGCCGGAAGACTGCGGGCGGCGTCAGCCATTGATGCGTTCTCCGGTCGGGTCATAGAAGATGGGCGAGGTCACCTCCACCTCGAGGTCGCCGCTGGGCATGGGAATGAAGAGGGTCTGACCGAGGTGCTTGCGGCCGCCCGCGACCACACCCAAGGCTATCGAATGCCCGAGCACGCTGCTGGCATACGAGGAGGTGACGTGTCCGATCAATTCCATCGGTGGTTTCTGGCCCGGCTTGGCGGCGACTTGGGCGCCTTCCTCGAGCACGATGCGCGGATCCTTGGTGCGCAGGCCCACCAACTGTTTGCGCTCGGTCGACTTCATCGAGGCGCGTTCCAGAGATCGCTTACCGACGAAATCCGGCTTAGTTTTGCCGATGGCCCAGCCAAGGCCTGCATCGTCGGGGGTCACGGTGCCGTCGGTGTCCTGGCCGACGATGATGTAGCCCTTTTCGGCGCGCAGCACATGCATGGTCTCGGTGCCGTACTCGGTGATGCCGTGCTCGCGGCCGCGGGCGTACACCGCTTCCCACACGGCGAGGCCGAAGTCCGCCGGCACGTTGATCTCGAATCCCAGCTCGCCGGTGAAGCTCACTCGGAACAGGAGCATGGGTGCGCCGCAAATCCGTCCGCGCCCGACGCTCATGTGCGGGAATGCGGCAGCGCCGATATCGATGCCCTCGACCAGGGACTCGAGCACCTGGCGCGACTTCGGGCCCTGCACCGCGATGACGGCCCATTGTTCCGTGGTCGAGGTGAGCCACACCTTGAGCTCCGGCCATTCGGTCTGGCGATAGTCCTCCATCAAGGCGAGAACCCGCGGCGCTCCGCCCGTGGTGGTGGTCACGTGGAAGCGGTCGGCGCCGGTGCGCGCCACCACGCCGTCATCGTAGATGAAGCCGTCGTCGCGCAGCAGTATCCCGTAACGCGATCGGCCCACCCCTAAACTGGTCCAGCTGTTGATGTACAAGCGGTTCATGAATTCCGCGGCGTCCGGGCCGACCACCTCGATCTTGCCCAGGGTCGAGGCGTCGAATATTCCGCAGGCGCCGCGCACCGCGCGGCATTCGCGCGCCACCGCGGCATGCATGTCCTCGCCGTCGCGCGGGAAGTACCGCGCTCGCTTCCACAGGCCGACATTCTCGAATACGGCGCCGCGGGCCTCCGCCCAGGAATGGGTGGAGGTGGTGCGTACCGGGTCAAACAGATCGCCGCGGGAGATGCCCGCCATGCTGCCGAAGGTGACCGGCGTGTAGGGCATGCGAAACGTGGTCAGTCCCACCTGTGGAACCGCCGCCTCCAGGGTCTTGGCCACGATGGCCATGGCGTTGAGATTGGAGGTCTTGCCCTGATCGGTGGCCATGCCCGTCGTGGTGTAGCGCTTGACGTGCTCGATGGATATAAAGCCCTCGCGCGTGGCGAGCTCGAGGTCCCGGGTGGTCACATCGTGCTGCCAATCGACGAAGGACTTCTCATGCGCGGGCGGATCCGCCTGTGGCAATGCGCCCAGATAGGCGCCGCCGAGGCGCGCGGGTGCCTCGACGTTGAAGCGCAAAACCTGGCGACTCGGCTCCGGCGCCGCGGCAGCGCCGCATGCTGCGCCGTCCGCCAACACGGCGGCCAGGGCGTAGGTTCCCGCGCAGGCCC
>JBARBX010000217.1:0-11373 GCA_049793535.1 Steroidobacteraceae bacterium
CCATCGCGCAGCTGATCCACCAAGAGCTGCTGCGTGGCGGTGGGTTTGGCCGGCAAGAATGCCGACATGTCCGTAGTGTAACGCGCGCTTGCGACGACGATGCACGCCAGGGCGAGGCAGACGATCCACAGTGCCGGGATTCGAGCGCGCCGCAGGTTCATGGCGCCGCGGGGGTACGCAGAGTCATGAGTGAGCGATCGCCGTCGGGCTGGAGAACCTCAACCCTGAGCAATTGGTCCCTCGAGCCGTCGATCCGGACCTGCTTTACGACCCGCGCCACTTGGCGGTCCAGGGGCACGAGAGTCAGCGACCAGCGCGGCAGACTCCCTGCGTACTCGAGTCGGTAGACCCGCTCGAGCGCGCCGCGGTCGCCCGCGAGGGTGGCGCGAATGCTTTCGACGAACGGCTGAATCTGCGGGTAGCGGTGCAAGTCCAGCACGCGGCGGCGTGCGTCTCGCTCCACCGTCAACGCGCCGCCATCGAGCACGAGGTTTTCGGGACGAGGCAGCAGGGTGCGTTTCTCCAGGTGATCGGGAGCGTCGTAGAGCAGTTCGCCGGAGGACTCGACGGGTCGACGGAGGACGGCAAGGAAGTGCTGTTCGACGAACTCGACCCGCCCGTGGCGGCGCAACGCGAGCAGGTGCATGACCTCATCGAGATCGCCCATGGAGGCGCCGCCGCCATTGCCGGGGGCCTGTGCGAGGCTGCCCGCGGCGCAAGCCCAGGAGAGGGCGAGCAATCCCAGCGTGCTCATGCGGAGTCGGCGGGTCATGCGGCGGCGGTCCGTTGCGTGCGCCAGAAGTCGTAGAAATTGAACCAGTTGTATGGGTCCCTGCGGCAGTGTCCATCGAGAACGGCGGCGTAGCGCTCGATGGCCGAACGGACGGCAGCATCCCGCAGCGCCGCGGGAGTCGCCGAAAAATCCGCGACCCGTTCGAACACCACGTGGTAGCGGTTCTTGCCGCGGTACAACCCGGCCATGAAGAACACCGGGCAACGCAGTATGGCCGCCGCGCGCATGGGACCGGTGGGCAGGTACGCAGGGGCGCCCAGCAGGGTCACAGCCTGCACCGGCTCGTGTCCGAGCGTGCGGTCACCGAGCACGCCGACGAAAGCGCCGCGTTCGAGACGCTTGGCGATGTCGAGCATGGAGTCGATTCGACCGAGAGAGACGATATCGTGGACGAAGTCGGGATTGATGGCCGCGAGCGTGGCGTTGATCTTGCGCGCATTGTCCTCGTACATGGCCATGGCCACCTCGAGGCCGCGCCGGTGCCGGCCGAGGCTGTGCATCACCTCGAAGCTCCCGATGTGCGCGCCCAAGAGCAGCGCGCCGAGGCCGCTATCCATCTGGGCGAGCAGCAAAGCCTCGCCTTCGAGAGTGATGTTGAATTGCTCGAATTGCTCGTTGATCAGATAGACGCGGTCGTGAATCGTGGTGGCGAAGCAGAGGACCTGTCGAAATCGGTCGCGGGCGGTTGGCCGCCGTCCGAGCGCGAGGCGCAGATAGTGCAGCGAATTGCGCCGCGCGACCGGCGCGAACAGAAAGAAATAGAGCGCGATCCCGTAGAGAGGAACGCGGCTCACCCTGCGGCCCAAGCGCAGCGAGAGCAACGCCATGAGACGCAGCAGCCACACGCTGCCGCGCTCGCGGCGCGTGGTCCATTCGGCCTTCTGCCATTCGTTCATGAGAGCCGCAGGCTGCCGCTCGCCACCGTGCGGTTCGCGGCGCGAATCGTGAATCGAATCGTACCGTTGTCGGGAGCGCCGTGTTCCAGAAGCAGTGTGTCGCCCGGCCGCACGGCGTCGAGAAATTTGGCGGACACGAGGTACCATTGCGACAGATCGATGCTCCAGGTGCGTTCGATGATCTGCAGCGCTTCATCGAGCAGAACGGCGCCCGGCAGCACGGGAAACTTGGGGAAGTGGCCGATGAACGAGGGGTGATCCCGCGGGACCTCGATCGGGCTGTGCACGCGATTCGCAAGATGTTGCAGCGCCTGCTGCGGCAGCTTGCCGGTGGCGTTGCGCGGCAGGCGCTCGACCAAGATCAGCGGGCGCGGCAGAAACACGGGATCGATCCGCTGGCGCAGAAGTTCGGTCAGGCCGGCAACATCCAGCGTCGGCGCAACGACGACCGCCACCAAGCGCGCCACTTGAGTCGAGCCGGTGGCGCCCTCGCGCAGAAAGAACACACCGTCGACCACGCCGGGGATGGCGTTCAATTGAGCGTTCAAATAGCCGAAGGAACTGCGCTTGCCGGCAATGTTGACCAGATCGGCCAAGCGTCCGTGCAGCAGGAACTCGTCGTCGGCCGTGATCTCAATGACATCCTGCATCGCGGTCATCTGCTCGACATGGCCGCCGTGTGCGAACACCTGCCCGTTGGCGGCTTTCAGGCGCACGTCCGGCCACAGCCGCCACGCCGCGGCTGCGGCGGTTCGCCGCAACGCGATCTGCCCGGTTTCCGTCGAACCGTAGATCTCCAGCAGGGTGGTGCGAAATTTGGATTCGACCTCGCGCGCCAAATCCTGCGACAGCGGAGCGGTTGCCGATACGATGAGATCCACGGGAGGCATGCCGATCTGCGACTCGACCAAGGCGCGCAGATGAACGGGCGTGGTCACGAGGACCCGGGGCTCGGGCGCCCTCCCTAAGGCTGCCGCGATATCGGCGGGATAGAATGGCCGCTCGGCGACGAAGCAATTGCCGCTCACCAGAGCGAGCAGCACGGTGGATTCGAAACCGTACATGTGCTGCGGGGGCACCGTACCGATCAGCACATGCGATCTGCCGTCCGATAACCCCAGGCGCGGCGCGCCGTCGCGGACGCAGCGAGCGAGCCGTCCCCAGGTTTTCTGATAGGGCAGCGGCGCGCCGGTGGTCCCCGAGGTAAAGACGATGGCGGCGACCTGTGTCACGGGAATATTCGGAACCGCGAAACGGGCGGCGGGCGCGGGGCTGTCGGCCACCGCAGGCAATTCCTCTTCGATGTAGAGCTTGGGCAGGGCGATCTCGCAATGCTCATCGTCGGTCAAACAGAACGCGTCCGGGGCGAAGCGGGCCAGTTGGCCGATCACCTCGGGCGTGTGAGTGGACGGCAAGAGGCTGACGCGCCCGGTCATGAGGCAGGCCGCGAGACCGACGGTGAAGTGATATCGGTCCGCGCACACATTCAGCACGTGACGGCCGGGAGGAAAGCGCCGGCCCAAGCGCTCTGCGTCATCCAGCAGGCGCTGCGCAGTCATGGGGACGCCGCCGCGGTAGGCGACCACCGCCGTGGGCGTACCATGGGACAGCAGCGCGATCGTATCCATGCCGGGTGCACCGGGTACGCTCAGACAGGCTCCTGGGTTGATCTTGCGAAATAAACCCGTACCGCGGCGAGTATGCCGCGCCGCTGAACATTCGGCAGCGCGCGCCGCCTGACGGCGTATTCGCCGACGAACATGAGGCAAATCAGCGGCGGCACGCAGAAATTGGCGAACAACGACCAGATGCGCAGCGGGGCCGCGTAAAACAGGCCCACGGTTGCCGCTGCGATCGAGGCGAAGAACACGGCCCAGGCGGCCGTGACCCGGCGTGTGTAGCGCACCTCCGCCGGGCTGAGGGGGCCGTGTACCCGGTCGGCCAATCGAGTGCACACAGCCACTCGGTTGCCGTTGAGCGAGCGGCCGAAACTCAAGGCCATGAGGCCGTAGAAACCGCCCTCCTGGATCAGATACACCCAGGAGAAATTCGCTGTCAGGAGCGGCCAAAAGCGGCGCAGCGCCAGAGCCGCCGCGGTAGCCGCAAGTACGGCGGTCAGCGCGCGGGAGCGCCGGATCAGCAGCAACCCGAAGCCGAGCACCGGCGCCAACGCCAGTGCGACCGCCAAATCGCGGGTCTGCGCGGCCGAGTTGGCGTAGTGGGACAGGCCCGCGTAGACGACGATGAATACGACGATGGCAGCCACCTGCAGTCTACGCCGCCAATGCACTACTTCGTCCTATGCGCCGCAATGTACTCGGCTAAGTGCCTCAAGGAGCGAAATGTTTGCTGATTTTCCGCGGCGTCCGCGCGCAATTGGATGCCGTACTGCTTGGAGACGATGAGCGCCACCTCCAAGATGTCGATGGAGTCCAGGCCCAATCCCTCGCCGTACAGCGGCGCCTCGGGATCGACATCGTGGGGCTCCACCTCGATATTCAAGGCGCGCACCAACAGGGTGGCGATCTCCCGCTGTAGACCGACATCGGCCAGGGGCGCCGGCTGTTGAATGAGCGACGCTTTGTCGGACATAGTCAGGAGCCCAATCCGTCTTGGGTAAGGCCACGTGGAATACTCAGGCAGGCTCCTTAGGTCTTTCGATGGGAGTTTAATTCGTTGCCGGCATTATATAGGTGCCGACCAGCGGCGTGCCAACAACAGGGGGAGGCGCACAATGAAGCCGCAAAACAGCCGAAAGTGCATCCAGGTCAGCAATACATTGTCCCGCCCGTAGCTAAAGTGGGAAACGCCGCCCTCATCGGGGCGAAAATAGCGCACCGGCGCGGGCATATTCAGGGGCCGGACGCCGCGCCAACACAGGCGCACCACGGCCTCCACGTCGAAGTCGAAGCGGCGCATCCAAGGCTGGTGCCGCATGACCGAGATCAGCGCGCCGACGGGATACACGCGAAACCCGTACAGGGAGTCGTGGATGCCCGACCACAGGGTTTCGAGATTGGCCCACCAATTGGAAATTTTGCGGCCCTTGACGCGCAATGCGGGCGCGCTGGCATCGAAGACCGGGACCCCCAGCACCATGGCGCCGGGCAGGGCGAGGGATGCTTGCATGAAGTCGCGAATCCGCTCTGCGGGGTGCTGGCCGTCGGAATCCATGGTCAGTGCATGGGTGAAGCCCCGATTTTGCGCCTCGCGCACTCCGAAGAGCACAGCGGCGCCCTTGCCCGCGTTGCGGGGTAGCACGAGCACTCGCAGGCGAGGTTCTGCCGCAGCCATCGCCAGCAGCCGCTCCGCGGATCCATCGGTGCTGCCGTCGACCACCACCCAAACGGGAGCCCACTCCCTAAGCGCATCGCGAACGGTCTCGAAAACCCTTGCACCGGGGTTGTAGCTCGGTATCAGCACGAGGTGAGTAGCGGAGCATGCGGGCGCAGTGGAATCATGTCGCATGGGGAAGCCAGCGCGATTGCAATGCACCCGCGAGCTCCTTGCGGAAATAGCGATCGAGTTCGGCGGTAAAGGCCGCAACGTCCGTAGGAGGGTCGAACCGCACACCTAAGCGGACTTTGTAGACGATGGGCAAGGTGGGGCGCCGGAACAGCGGCCAACCCTTGCCCAAAAAGGGCGAATCGGTTTCGATCACCAGGGTCTGCACCGGAACGCCGGCATGTTTCGCGATCAATCCCACGCTGCCCACCAGCGAATTGATCGGCTCGCGAACGGTGCGCGTGCCCTCGGGAAACAGCAGCAGGACTCCGCCCTCGCGCAAATGAACCACCGATTCCTTCACCATCTGGCGCGACGATTCGTTTCTGACGTAGCGGGCGAGTCGCGAACCGGAACCGAGAAACACGTTTCTCATGAGTTCCGATTTCATCACGCAAACGAGATTCGGGTGGCGCGTCAAAATCAGCAGCGCGTCGATCAGGCAGGGATGATTCGGCGCCAGGATCACCGCCGGTCCGCCCTTCAGCGTATCGATGGCGCGCAAGTCCAGACGATAGGTGCGGGTGATCCACAGCGACCAGGCGTAGAGGCGAAACCCCCACATGATGCCGCGCCGGCCGACCGCGGTGCCCAAGCGGCGCGGCAGAATGAAGTAAAGCGGCAGCGCGAACAGCGACCAGGTCAGGCAAATGAGCCCAAGCAGCGCCAGCGATGTATAGAGCGCGAAATACTCATAGAGGATCTTGAGCGGTCGCAGCATGGGCGCGGGTCCTCAATCGGGAACTTCGACCAGGGTCGAAGAGCGGTGGATCATCCAGGAAATGCCGAATCCCGCCGACCAATAGCTCCTGCGTTGGACCAGCGGGCTGTCGACGAAGGCGGCGCCCGCAAGCGTGTCGTAGCGCATGTAACCGCCGACCCAGAAGCGCGGAAAGCGCTTGGATATCGCTGCCAACGCCTGAGTGCCGGCATAGCCGCCGACCGCCTGGTAGACGGGCCGGGTCTCCGTCGCATACTGCGGCGCGACGCTGTAGAAATAATCATGGTAGCGGCGGTCGGCGAACAGGGGGCCGGTCAGCAGCCCCAAGTGCCAGCCCGCGAGCCCCATGGGATCCGCGACGTCCAAATTGAACCGCGGCGTGAACGTCCAGCCAATCATGCGGGGCGAGGCGTCGACGGTGAATACGGCCCGCAACGGCATGCGTAAATCGAATTTGATCCGGCGATCGTCGCTTCGCAACAAATGCAAATCCAGCGAGGGGCCGATCTCCACGGTGGGCCGCAGTTCCGGCATGCCGCTGCGCTCGCGGTCATTGCGCACCGGTGTGGTCGCGTTGAAGCTGAGATTGAGCTCGATCCGATCCTGATGGAACAAAGTCCCGCGCACCCCGTCGCGGTCCGCCTTGAGGAAGTCGCCGTTGTACACGACATAGGGAACGGGCAGGGGATAAACGTGGGTCGTGTCGGAGCCGCGATAATCCTCGAACGCCACGGCGCCCACGCCAAGTCCGTATTCCAACAAAGGCTCCTCCTTGGGCAGGGCCGGCGCCGCGGCGCACATCGCCAACAGCACCGCCAGCGGCGGCGCGCACCAGTGCTTCGGCGCGCCGGCCATCAACTGCCGGCGGCGGGGGTTTGCGAAATCTCAACCGGCATACTAAATTCACCCGTGCGACATTCATTCGAGTCTATCGCGCCGACAAACACGGGTCCAACGTCTGTAAGATAGCATCATGCATATCTTGATCGTTGAAGATGACGATGTTGCGCGCGATTACCTGGCCAAGGCGCTGCGCGAGGCGGGACATTCGGTCGATGTCGCGGGCAACGGCCTCGAGGGCCTGCACCTCGCCTCCTCCATCGCAGTCGATCTCGCCATCGTCGATCGGATGCTGCCGAAGCTCGACGGACTCGCCTTGGTGCAATCGCTGCGGGCCACGGGGCGCAAGATCCCGGTTCTGATATTGAGCGCGCTCGGCGACGTCGACGACCGCATCACGGGCCTTCGCGCCGGCGGCGACGACTATCTGACCAAGCCGTACCACATGTCGGAGTTGCTGGCGCGCATCGACGCACTGGCCCGACGCGGCGAGAACGGCAGCGCGGAAGCCAACACCAAGCTGAAGCTGGCCGATCTGGAGCTCGACCGCATGACCCGCCGGGTGATGCGCAACGGCAAGAAAATCGAGCTTACCGCCCGCGAATTCCAGTTGTTGGAATTCATGATGCGCCACAGCGGCCAGGTGGTGACGCGCACCATGCTGCTGGAGGGGGTCTGGGACTACCATTTCGATCCGCAGACCAATGTGATCGACGTGCACATCAGCCGTCTGCGACAGGCGATCGACAAGGATTTCGACAAGCCCCTGCTGCACACCGTTCGTGGTGCGGGGTACAGCTTGCGCGAAGACGAATAGCTGGCGCCTAACCCGTGGGCCCCGATCAACGGTTTCTCGGCATACTCGATACATCGCCGTTCCGCATCGCCATTGTGTACTCATTGGTCTTCGCCTGCGGCGCGGCGGCGCTCCTGGGCGCGGTCGATTTCGCGGTCTCGCGCGTGATCGACGGCAGCACCGACAATCTCATCGAAGCCGAAATGCAGGGACTGCGCGAGCAATGGTTGGTGCTGTCGCGCAGCGATTTCATCGAGCTCATCGAACAGCGTTCGCAGGATCAGGACGTTCGCGGCGCGGTGTACTTGATGGTGGATCCGCAATTGCGCCCGGTCGCCGGCAATGTGCCGGCCTGGCCGAAGATCGACGCGAACCAGGGCAAGTGGTTCCTGTTCAAGGTGGCGGTGCCGTTCGGCGACGAGACGCGCGAGCACGAAATGCGCGCGCAATATTTCAAGTTGCCGAGCGGCTATCAAATGTTGGTGGGCCACGACGTGCAGGAACGGCAAGACGTCAAGAGCCTCATGATGCGGGGACTGATCGCGGCGGTGGTGATGACGTTGCTGCTCGGCCTGGGAGGCGGCTTTTGGATGGGCCGGCGCATTTTGGCGCAAGCGGGCGCGATTTCGGCGGTGGCCACTCAAATCATGCGCGGCGACCTGTCGCAGCGCCTGCCGGTGCGCGATGCGGACGACGAAATCAACACCCTGGCGCGCGAGATCAACACCATGCTCGGCAAAATCGAGCAGCTCACGCTCGGCATGCGCACGGTGCTCGACAGCGCGGCCCACGACCTGCGAACCCCGCTCAATCGCCTGCAGTCGACCGCCGAGGGAGCGATGACCCAGCTCAAGCCCGGCTCGGCCGAACGGCGCGTGCTCGAGCGAGTCACCTCCGAGGTCGATCACATGCGCAGCACCTTGGATGCGCTGCTGCGCATCGCGCTCGCCGAAACGGGCACCGTGGCGCGGGAGCCCGTGGATCTGTCGGAACTGGTCGCCAGCGTGGTCGACCTATATGCGCCGGTGAGCGAACAGCGCGGCATCCGATTGGAGAGTTCGGTCGCCCCCGGCGCAGAGGTGCAGGGCAGCCGGCAGTTGCTGGCGCAGGCGCTGGCGAATTTGCTGGACAACGCCATCAAGTTCACGCCCGACGGCGGGCATATTCGAGTGGTGCTGAAGGGTTCCGGCAGCCAGCCGGAGGTGATCGTGGAAGACAACGGTCCCGGCATACCGGCGGACAAGCGAGAGATCGTTCTCGGCCGCCGTGTGCGGCTGGATGAGGCGCGCAAGTTTCCGGGCTCGGGTCTTGGCCTGTCGCTGGTGGCGGCAGTCACGAAACTGCACGGCGCGCGCCTGATCCTGGATGACGCCGCACCGGGCCTCCGGGTTTCCTTGAAGTTCTGAAAGGAGTCGATAATGTTGCAATACCGGTCTCTCGCCATGGGCGTTCTGTTCCTCGTGATCGGCGCCGGCGCAACTCATCGCGCCGCCGCCGCCGAATCGCCTGCGCAGGGCGAGACGATGCTTTCGGGCATCGATTTGCAGTATGTGGACCATGCGGTGCGCCCGCAGGACGATTTGTACCGTCACTTGAACGGCAAGTGGCTGGACACCTTCCAGATACCGTCCGACAAAGGCTCCTACGGGTCCTTCACCTACCTCGACGATCTCACCCAAGAGCAGCTCCGCGGAATCATCGACGGCCTCGCCGGCAAGGCGGGCGGTGCCGATGCCGAGGCGCGAAAAATCGGCGACCTGTACGCGAGCTTCATGGACGAGCCCCGGCTCGAGTCATTGGGCATGAAACCCCTGCGGGCGGAATTCGCCGCGATCGACGCAATCTCGGACAAAAGCGGCATTCCCGCGCTGATCGCACATCTGAATCGCATCGGCGCCGTGGCGCCCTATGCGTTCTCCATCAATCAGGACGCCAGGAATTCTCTGCAGTACGCGGTGATCGTGCGCCAGAGCGGGTTGGGCATGCCCGATCGGGACTACTACTTGAAGGACGATGCCAAGCTCAAGGACACCCGCGCCAAGTATGTGGCGCACGTGGCGAAGATGTTGGGGTTGGCGGGTGACGCGGGCTCGCAGTCGCATGCCGCGGCCATCCTCGAGCTCGAAACGGCGCTCGCGCGCAACCAGTGGACCCGGGTGGAGAACCGCGATCCCATCAAGACCTACAACAAGACCGCGATCGCCGAATTGCCGAAGCTGATGCCGGGCTACGATTGGCCGCGGTACCTGCGCGCCGGCGAGATCTCCGGCAAGGTCGATGCGGTGATCATCAACCAGCCGAGCTTTTTCAGCGGCCTCGACAAGCTGATAGCGGAAACGCCGCTGCCGGTGTGGAAGGCCTATTTCAAGTGGCATGTGCTGGCGGCCGCGGCGCCGTACTTGTCCAAGGCCTACGTCGACGAAAGCTTCGCGTTCACCGGAACGGTCTTGAGCGGCATCCCGGAGAATCGCCCGCGGTGGAAGCGCGGCATCGCGCTCATCGACCAAGCACTGGGCGAAGCGCTCGGCAAACTCTACGTGGCGAAATACTTCCCGCCCGAGAACAAGGCGCGCATGGAAGCACTCATCGCAAACATGATGGACGCCTATCGCCGCGACATCGAGACTCTGGATTGGATGAGTCCCGAGACCAAGAAGGGCGCGCAGGCGAAGCTCGCCAAGCTTGCGACGAAGATCGGCTATCCCGACAAGTGGCGCGACTACGGAACGCTCAAGATATCGCGCGGCGATCTGTGGGGCAACGTGCTGCGCGCCCGAGAGTTCGAGTATCGGCGCAATCTCGACAAGCTGGGCAAGCCGGTGGATAGAACCGAGTGGGGCATGACGCCGCAGACCATCAACGCCTACTACAACCCGCTGATGAATGAAATCGTGTTCCCGGCCGCCATTCTGCAGCCGCCCTTTTTCAACGTGCGGGCCGACGACGCGGTCAACTACGGCGGCATCGTCGCCGTCATCGGCCACGAAATGAGCCACGGCTTCGACGACCGGGGCAGCCAGTACGATGCGGACGGCAACCTGCGCGATTGGTTCACCCCGGAGGATCACGAGAAATTCAGGGCCAAGACGCGCGCCCTGGTCGCCCAATACAATGCCTATGAGCCCGTGCCCGGCTACCACGTCAACGGCGAGCTGACGCTGGGTGAGAACATCGGCGACAACTCGGGGCTCGCGATCGCGTACAAGGCCTACCGCCTGTCGCTGGCGGGCAGAGTGCCGCCGGTCATCGACGGCCTGACCGGCGATCAGCGCATGTATCTGGGGTGGGTGCAGGTGTGGCGCGGCAAGGAGCGCGAGGCGGAGGCGATTCAAAGGATCAAGACCGATCCGCATTCACCGGCCGCGGTGCGGGGCACTGCGCCGGTGGTCAATCAGGAGGGTTTCTACTCGGCGTTCGGAGTCAAGGAGGGTGACAAGATGTACTTGCCGCCGGAGAAACGCGTCAATATCTGGTAAGCCGGCCCCGGAGTGCGGAAGCTATCGTCATGTGCGCAATCCGATGTACGCGGGGGTGGAGGGGTTGAACCGATGCTCAGCTATTGGTGAGATGTCTCTCCGGCCCAGACGTCGCTGTGCTTGATGCGGTCGATCAGGCCTTGCGGGTCGAATTTGCGAAATCCTGCCGGTATCGCGAACAGGTTCGCCGGCTGCGGCTCGATTCGTATGTTCTCGAGCACGATTGTCGCGCCATCGGCGGTCTTGAGCTTGACGGGAAATTCGAGCCGGGGATCGATCCCGCGCAGGCTTGAGTTCTGATCGGGGGAGTCCACGCGGTATTCGACGGTGCCGTCGGCGCCGGCACC
>JBARBX010000218.1:0-3278 GCA_049793535.1 Steroidobacteraceae bacterium
GGTCTTGGGGCCGGACCCGGTCATGACCCAGCAGTCCTCCAGTCGAACCCCGAATTCACCGGGGATGTAAATTCCCGGCTCGTCGGAGAAACACATCCCGGCCTCGAGCGGTGTGGCGTCGCCGTGCACGAGGTAAGCGGGTTCATGACCGTCCAGGCCGATGCCATGGCCGGTACGGTGGGACAATCCTGGCAGCTTGTAGCCGGGACCCCAGCCTTCGCGCTCATAGTAGCTGCGCACGGCGTCATCGATGCGGCCCGCCGGGACGCCGATTTTCGCGGTTTCGAGCGCGATTTCCTGCCCGCGCTTGACGGTGTTCCAAACCTTGCGCTGCCGCGCGCTCGCTTGACCGAATACCCAGGTGCGCGAGATATCCGATTGATAGCCATGTACCGCGCAGCCGCAGTCCATCAGGACGGTCGAGCCTTCACGCACCGTCTGGGCTTGCAGCGATCCATGCGGGTAGGCGGAGGCCTCGTTCAGCAGCACCAGTGAGAACTCCGGTGCGCCTCCGAGGTCGAGGGTCGCGCGATCCATGAGGGCGCCGACCTCCGCGGAACTCATGCCGCGCGTCAATCTTGCATGTACGAAGCGCAGCGCTTCGATGGTGACATTATTGGCCGTTTGCATGAGCGCCAATTCGGCCGGCGACTTGATCAACCGGCATGCGCGCACCAGGGTGTCGGCAGAGACCATTTCGTAGGCCTTGGACACGTGCCGGATGCCGTCCACGATAAAGAACCGAATGGTGGGCTCGACCGCCAGCACTCCCGAGGCGATGCCGCGGTCGCGCAGGCCCTGAACGATTCGTTCAGCGGGGCTTTCGTGTTCGTTCCATGGCCGCACGTCGCCACCCACCGCGAGGGTTTCTCGCACCGAGGGCTCCTCGAAGGCCGGTGTCACCACCAGCACCTCACCCTGCGCCGGAATGATCGCGAGCGTGATTCGCTCGGATCGGTGCCAGCGTATGCCCGTGAAATACTCGAGCGACGATCCGGGTTCCACGAGCAGCGCCGCCACTTTGCGCTGACCCATGAGGTGCTGAACCTTGGCGATGCGCGCACGGCGCTCGTCGGCCGAGATGGGTTTTGCATCCGCGGTGATGGATTTCAGCTCGGCGGCGGACGCCGGCGACAGCCAAGTATCCGCGGTGGCGGAAACGGCGGCGGCGGCGGCTGCGCCCTTGAGCACTGCACGTCTCGACAGCATGATTGTCCTTATTTTGACCGGTGGCGCTTACTCGCGCCAAGGCCGCAAGGATACTGCAATCGGGCAATCAAGTCCGCGAGACGGTAGTATGCGCTGAAGATCCGCTACGGGGAGTCGATGATGTACAAGCTCTATGGACGGCCGGGTTCGGGATCGCTCGCGGTGCAAGTGGCGCTGGAGGAGATGGGCGTGCCGTACGAGCGAATTTGGGTGGGCCGCGAAGCGGCGGACGTGGCGCGTTTTCGTGCGATCAACCCAACGGGCAGAGTGCCGGCCCTGTCGTTGCCCGACGGGACCGTCATGTTCGAGTCGGCGGCGATGCTGATCCACCTCGCACCCGCGCATCCGGATTCCGCCAGGGCGGCGCCGCCCGGCACCAGCCGGCACGCGACGTTTTTACAGTGGATGGTGTTTCTGTCGGCGAATGTCTACGAGGCCGCGCTGCGCATTTACTATCCCGCCCGCTATTCGGCGCGCGGTGAGTCCGATGCCGAGGTGATTCGAGAGCAAGGTGCGGCGGATTTTCGCGGCCATCTCGCACTCATCAGTCTTGGGCTGGGCCCCTATGTGATGGGCGCCGACTACTCGATCGCCGATGCGTATCTGTACATGCTCGGCGGCTGGTATGCGGGCGAGAAATCCGAGCTGTATTCCGCGGCGCCGAAGCTTGCGGCGCACGCCAAACTTATCGCGGCACGCCCGGCGGTGGCGAAAGTCGAGGCCGATCACGCGCAATAGCCATCCGCCGCACGCCGTCGTAGGATGGATGGCCGTAGGATGGATGTTTGCATAGCGGAGCCTGGCGGTGAATGAAGTATTCGTGCGTCGCGACGTCATCGACCCCGCCAAGCTGCGCAGCTTGTGCACCGCGTCGAACGCGCGAGGTGCGATCCAGACCCTATCGCATCTCGGCGCGATCGCCGTCACGGGGACACTGCTCTGGCGTTGGCGCGCCACCGGGTGGGTGCTGCCGATATTCGCGGTGCACGGCATTCTGCTCAACTTCTTGTATGCCGGGCAGCATGAGCTCAGTCATTGGACGGTGTATCGCACCGGCTGGCTCAACGAGTGGGTGGGCCGCTGCTTCGGCTTCGCGCTCTTCTATCCGCGCACTTTCGATCAAATCCAGCACATGGCGCATCACCGCTTCACCTCTGACTGGACCCGGGACGGCGAGCTCGCGCGCCCGCGCTACACCCGGGTTTCCTACCTGCTGTGGATGTCAGGAGTGTCCTACTGGTACACCCGCTGGCGCCGACTACTGCGGTTCGGCGCCGGGATCGTCACGGAACCGTACCTGCCTCCGAAGCGCCACGCCGAGGTGATTCGCGAGGCGCGCCTGCATGTGGCCGGCTACGCCATGATTGCCGGGGTGTCGCTGATGACGCAAAGTTTCGCCGCGCTGATTCTCTGGTTGGCGCCGCTGGTGGCGATGAAACCGGTGCACCAACTGCAAAACACCATCGAGCACCTGGGCCTGCCGCACGAGGACAATGTGCTGATCAACACGCGCAGCACCCGCACCAACGCGGTGATGCGTTGGCTCGGTTGGCAGATGCAGTATCACACGGCGCACCACGCCTTTCCCGGAGTCCCGTTCCACCGATTGCGCGAGCTCAACGATGCGATTTTCACCTCGCGAGGTACGGCCCCTCCATCGATGACCTACCTGGGTTTCCAGATCGCCGCGTTGCGCGCCTTCGCACACGGCAGAACCGAAGCCGACTATCCCGACGACGGTGTTTGGATTGCCGACCGGCCGCATGGCTAATCGACTGCTGGTCTACCAGGCATTGTGGGCCATGGAGCGGCTGGGCACGCCTGAGGCGCCGGTGGCGGAAAAATTCGACCGAGTCCGCGCCGCCGGCTTCGACGGCATGGCCATCGACTTGGGCGCACTCACGCTGGAGCAGGCGCAGGCGACGGTACCGCATTTTGCCCGCACCGGATTGGCGGGTGGCTTGACCGCCTTCCCGTCGTCGGTCGAAGCGCTGCGCCCGGCATTGCAGCTGGCTCACCGGATCGCAGCGCCGTTCGTCGTTGTCATCGGCCAGGAGATGCCGGTGAGT
>JBARBX010000219.1:0-3728 GCA_049793535.1 Steroidobacteraceae bacterium
TCGCCGGCCTGTTCCCTAACAAATCCGGCGGCACCTCGGTGTACGGGGCGATAGCCTGGGTCAGGTATAGCAAAGTCATTGCACCCATCTCGGTGTGGTGCAATTGGTTTGCCTGGTCGCCCGTGCAAGCCACGGGCTCGGCGCTGGCAGCGGGCTACATCTTGAATGCGCTGTTCGCGCCGGATTCCATCATCAATACCTGGCACATCACTCTCCTCGATCTGGGGTGGATCAAGACCGGCTTGAGCCTGCGCGTCAACGCCGTGTTCCTGCTCGGCGCCGTGCTGATGTTTTCGGTCAAAGCCATCCAAGACGGCGGCATCTTGCGCTCGGCGAACACCACCAAGATTCTCGGCATTTCCGCCATGATCCCGCTGATACTCATCGGTGTGGTACCCATCCTCACCGGCGACATCGTCAGAGCCAATTTCTTTCCGCTGCTGCCTCTGGCGCACGACAGCGTGGGTCGGGTGATCGACGGAACGTGGAACATGACCGGCGTGACCGTGCTCGCCGGCGGCATGTTTCTGGCTGCATGGTCGACCTACGGTTTCGAAACGGCCGTTTGCTACACCTCGGAATTGAAGAACCCGAAAACCGATACCTTCAAGGCCATTTTCTATTCGGGGCTGCTGTGCGTGGTGGTGTACACGCTCGTGCCTTTTGCGTTCCAAGGATTTCTGGGCCTGGGGACGCTGGTGCAGCCCGCGGTGCTGGATGCCGCAGGCAACGTGACGTCCGCGCCCGTCTACGGCGGCATGCTCGCGCCCGACATCTACAGCGGCATGGGCGTCGCTGCGGTCATGGCCAAGATGGTGCACGCGGGCCGCCTGGTCGGCGCGGTGGTGGTGGTAATGCTGGTCTTGGCGCTGGTGTTGTCGCTGATAACCTCCATGGCCGGGTCATCGCGCACTCTGTACCAGGCTTCCGTCGACGGCTGGTTGCCCAAATACCTCTCCAAGGTCAATTCGCATCATGCGCCCTCCAACGCCATGATGACCGACCTTTGCTTCAATCTGTTTTTGCTGCTGATGTCCGATTCCGTGTTCGTGATTGGCGCCGCTAATGTCGGCTACATGATTTTCAATTTCCTGAATTTGAATGCGGGCTGGATCCACCGGCTCGATCGGGCGAATCAAGAGAGGCCGTGGCGCGCCCCCACCTGGGTCCTTGGCGTGGGAGCGGTGCTGTCATTCGTGAACCTCGCCTTCATGGGCTTTGGCGCCGACGTCTACGGCGTGGGGACTTTGAGCACCGGCTTGGCGTTCTGCTCATTGATCGTTCCGGTATTCATTTTCAGGCACTACATTCAGGACAAGGGATCCTTCCCGCCCGACATGGCCGAGGATCTGGGTCATAACCTGGATTCGGCCATCGTCAAGCACGCCGGCATCTGGCCCTATGTGGTGTTGGCGGCCGGCATCGCCGTCGTCGCCATCACGCACAGGATGGCGGTGTATTAGTCATGCTGGTCACCGGAATCAAGAGTAAGCCCGTGTATGCGCCGCTGCAGGCGGACACCCGCGGGCGCTACCACCTGATGCTGGGGATGGGCGTGGGTGCCGCACCGCTGCTGCGCGTGATTGCCGAGATGAGAACCGCAGCGGTGCAATCATTGAAGCAGACACGGGTACTGTACGTGCCCGATTCCGGCGGCAGTCAGGGCGGAGGCACAGGCGGCGGCGCAGGAATCGACGAGTTCAGGGCCGCCGCGGTCGCCGACGTGCGGCTATTCGACGGCACACCCGCGCTGCTCGAGAAATTCAGGGCCACCTTGGATCAGTCCTTGATGGGCACCCGCCTCTATGTCGCCGGACCCGAGAGCTTTATCGGTCTGGTCATGAAAATCGCGCTCGAGTTCAATCTCAACAAGGACGAGATCCGCGCCGAAGAATGCGGCACCTTGGCGCGGCGCATTTACTGCATTCACTGCCGCGCCACCACCGAACAGGTGCGAACCAACATTGTCCGCTGCGTGGGCTGCGCGCGCTGGCTCCTGGTCCGCGACCATTACTCGCGCCGCCTCGCGGCCTACATGGGGGTCATGGTTGATGCCGAAGCGCCGGGCGAGCTGCCGCCGGTCAAAGAGGTCTTCCTGTGAGCGATGAACAGACGCTGGCAGTCGAAGTCGTCGGCATCGAGCAGGTGACCCCGCTCATCAAGCACTTCAAGCTGGCGCCGGTCGGGGGAGGGGCCCTGCCGGTATTCTCCGGCGGCTCGCACATCATCGTGGTCATGCGCGGCGAGCGCGTCCACAAGAATCCGTACTCCTTGCTGGGCTCGCCCTCGGAATTGGACACCTACGAGATCGGCGTGCGGCGGATGGAAGAATCGCGCGGCGGTTCGCACTTCATGCACGACCGGGTGATGGTCGGCAGCCGGCTGGAAATCGCGCATCCGGTGAATCTGTTCGGCCTGGACAAGATTGCCCGCAAGCACGTGCTGATCGCCGGCGGCATCGGCATCACGCCCTTTCTCGCGCAGCTCGAAGACTTGCACGGCGGCGGCGTTCCCTACGAGCTGCATTACTCGGTGCGGTCGCACGAGCACGCCGCGTTCCTGGAGCGGCTGCGCCGACGCGAGGGCGAACGGCTCCACATGTACTACGACAGCGAAGGACAGATGATTGCTTTCGAGACACTGCTCGCCAATCAGCCCCTGGGCACGCATGTGTATGTGTGCGGTCCCGCCGGGATGATCAAGCACGTCATCGCCACGGCGCAATCCTGCGGCTGGCCCGACAGCCACATTCATTGGGAGCAGTTCAGCGCACCTCCGGTCGGCGACGCCTTCGAAGTGTTCCTCGCCCGTTCCAACTTGAGCGTGCACGTGCCGCCCGACCAGAGCCTGCTGGAGAGCATCGAGGCGGCCGGAGTGGAAGTACCCTATCTGTGCCGGGGCGGCGTTTGCGGCTTCTGCCATACGCGCGTGCTCGATCTCGACGGAGAGCTGGTGCACAACGATCATTTTTTATCTGACGCGGACAAGGCCAAGGGCAAGAGCATCATGCCCTGCGTGTCGCGAGCACAGTGCAAGCGGCTGGTGTTGGATCTGTAGTGGCCGCGAGGAGACTTCCATGAGCGCCGTTTTCAAATCCGACGAGACCTTCCGCGGCGACTTCAAGTACCGCAACAGCCCGCAGGCCATCCGGCGCTTTCCCCTGCCGTTCGCCGAAGACACCTACATGTATTCGGTGAACATCGAGCCGCATCTGCCGGGTCCCAGGGGTTCGGTGGTGGAATTCGCCTTCGATGTGGACGAGCACTACGTCGCCGAGTGCCGCGAGCGCGCCATCGTGCTGGAATCGGAGCCGCTGCGGTATCAGGCGCTGCCCCACATGATGAGCTCGCAGTGGGATTGCCTGGAACTCATCATGGAATCCCTCGCCAGGGACTATCCGGCGCACTTCTCGCTTTCCAGACAGGGAAATCGCTGGCATTGGATCAATCGACCCTTGGGATTGGATCAGCATTTCACCTTCGGCGATGCCGCCACTCTGCCGCGGGAACCCCTGGACTACATCACCCGCCAGGCCCAGGGTGACTTCGTGGTGATGGATCAGCGCGAGGGAGATCTGTGGACCGAGGCCGGCATGGTGACGACCCAAGCCGATTGGTCCCTGGACTTCGACATGGGGATGACCTTCAAGGAATGGCACGGCCCCGTGCCGCTGGCGCACGAGCTGCAGGTATTCGATCGGGCGCTGAAATTCCTGCTCAATCTCCGAC
>JBARBX010000220.1:0-8935 GCA_049793535.1 Steroidobacteraceae bacterium
CCCTTCACCGCCAGAGCGGCATCTTTGATGTTGCCATACGGGCCCTTGCCCGCGACCATGGTGGCAATGTTTGCGCCCACCCATACCTGGTCCCATTCCTTGCCCGAATCTTTTTGCACTGCTGACCGCCCGCCGACGCTTGTTGGCCGTATGATACGGCAACGCTGGTTCCCTATACAGGTATAGTCAACGTGCGCCACTACTACTTACAATCGGTCTATCTGCCGCAAGGGTGGGCCCAAGGGGTCGTCGTGACCGTGTCGGACGAGGGATTCATCGCCGCGATCGATGACGCACCGGCCGATGAGTCGCGGAACACCGAGCGCATCGACGGCATCGTGGTTCCCGGCATGCCGAATGCCCACAGCCACGCGTTCCAGCGAGCCATGGCGGGGAACACCGAATACCGGCTGTCGGCGCGCGACAGTTTCTGGACCTGGCGCCGCGCCATGTACGATCTTGCGAATCGCATCGAACCCGACGACCTGCAGATTCTCGCGACCCAGCTCTTCATCGAGATGCTCAAGAGCGGCTACACCTCGGTCGCGGAGTTTCACTACCTTCACCGCCGGCCGGGAGGCGACCCGTATCCAGGCGCCAATCCCCTTTGGGAAGCCATCGCCAATGCCGCGTCCGTGGCGGGCATCGGCCTCACGTTCCTGCCCACTCTGTATCAGTGCAGCGATTTCGGCGGACGGCCTTTGAAGCCCGAACAGGCGCGTTTCGCGTCGGACACGGAGGGCTTTCTGCGCGCCGTCGAAGACCGCGTCGGCGCCGAACGCCGCAGCGATCGAGCCCACGGCGGCGCTGTGCCGACGCAGCGCACCGGTGTGGCGTTCCACAGCCTGCGCGCCGTGCCGCTACAGACCTTGCGCGACGCCACGTTGAGCCTTCGAC
Source organism: Steroidobacteraceae bacterium (assembly GCA_049793535.1). Lineage (GTDB taxonomy): Bacteria > Pseudomonadota > Gammaproteobacteria > Steroidobacterales > Steroidobacteraceae > Bog-1198. The sequence goes on from JBARBX010000220.1 coordinate 898, forward strand.
GAATCGACCCCGGGATGCCCTTGCACATTCATGTGGCGGAGCAGGTGCTGGAGGTACAGGCCTGTGTAAAAGAAACGGGGCGCCGCCCCATCGAGCTCTTGCTGGATAGCGGATTGCTCGATGCTCACTGGTGTCTGGTGCATGCCACGCATGCCACCCTCGAGGAACTCGCGGGCATCGCCGCCTCGGCGGCAACGGTGTGCGTCTCCGTCAGCACCGAAGCCAATCTCGGCGACGGCTTCTTCGACACCACCCGCTTCTTCAAGTCGGGCGGTCGCCTCTGCATCGGCTCCGACAGTCAATCGACCGTCAGTCCCACCGAGGAGCTGCGTTGGCTGGAATACCAGCAGCGGTTACGCAAGAAGCGGCGCGCGGTGCTCGCCGGTACGTCCGAATCGCATGTGGGGACTCGCCTCTGGCGTGATGCCGCGCAGCATGGGGCGCAGGCCCTCGGGCAGCCGATCGGGTCGATCGAGGTGGGCCGCCGCGCCGACTGGCTGGTGCTCGATCCGGCCCATCCTTCCATGGTGGGTGGAGCCTTGGACAGCGCGCTCGACCACCTCTTGTTCGGCGGCGGAGACGCGGCCATCCGCCATTGCATGGTGGCCGGCCGCTGGGTGATCGAGGAGCGGCGCCACGCAGCGGAAGAGGAGTCGCGGGCGGCGTTCGGCGGGCTGATGCGCAGGCTCGCCGGAGCAACCTGAGCGTTCGGGTGGGGGGTGGCGTTAAATTGGTTGACTGTACCTGTCTATACAGCTTAATCTTTCGCCCATGAGCAAGCCCAACACGTCGCCGCAGCCGCTGTATGCTCAGGTGAAGCGGCATATCCTGGACAATATTGGCTCAGGCAAGTGGGGAGCCTCGACGCGCGTACCGTCCGAAAACGACATCGTAAAATCCTTCGGCGTGTCGCGCATGACGGCCAATCGAGCCTTGCGCGAATTGCGCGACGAAGGCGTTCTGGTGCGCATTGCGGGAGTCGGCAGTTTCGTCGCCGACCGGCACGCGCACGCGCATCCTCTGGAGATCCGCAGCATTGCCGAGGAAATCGGCAGCCGCGGCCATGTGCATCGCGCCCAAATCGTCACCATCGAGCGTATACGCGCAGTCGCGGAACTCGCCGAGGATTTCGGCATCGCGCCGCGCAGCGAGTTGTACTGCTCGGTCATCGTGCACTACGAGAACGAGCGGCCCATCCAGCTCGAGGACCGCTACGTTCTGCCCAAGCTCGCTCCCGATTATTTGACAATGGATTTCAACCAAACCACCCCGCACGACTACCTGATCAAGGTCGCGCCGCTGCAGCAGGCCGAACACCTGCTGCGGGCCGTGATGCCGGATGAGCGCACGCGCAAACTTCTGGCCATGAAGCAGGAGGAGCCCTGCCTGCTCGTGATACGGCGCACCTGGACCGCCGGGCAAATCGCCTCGGTGGCCCGCCTCCACTACCCCGGATCCCGATACGAAATGTCGGGGCGTTTCCAACCTTGAGGACGCAATCATGCTCGCTCCCTTGAAACCCAGAATCATCCGTGCCGCGCGCGGCAATACCTTGAGCGCGCGCACCTGGATGACCGAAGCGCCGCTGCGCATGCTGATGAACAACTTGGACGCCGAGGTCGCGGAGAATCCCGCCGAGCTCGTCGTGTACGGCGGTATCGGACGCGCGGCTCGCGACTGGAATTGCTACGACCGCATCGTCGAAACGCTGAAGGCCCTCACCGAAGAGCAAACCCTGCTGGTGCAGTCCGGCAAGCCGGTGGGAGTGTTCCCGACGCATGCGGATGCGCCGCGGGTGCTCATCGCCAATTCGAACCTGGTGCCGCACTGGGCGACCTGGGAGCACTTCAACGAGCTCGACCGCAAGGGCCTTGCCATGTTCGGCCAGATGACCGCCGGCTCCTGGATCTACATCGGCAGCCAAGGCATCGTCCAAGGCACCTACGAAACCTTTGCCGAAATGGGCCGGCGCCATTTCAACGATCAGGTACACGGCAAGTGGATACTGACGGCGGGCTTGGGCGGCATGGGTGGGGCGCAGCCGTTGGCCGCCACCATGGCGGGCTTCAGCATGCTCGCGGTCGAATGCCGCCAGAGCCGCATCGCCAAACGCCTGGATACGGGCTACGCGGACGCGCAGGCCCGATCGCTGGATGAGGCGCTCGCCATGCTCGAGGCGGCGAAGAACACATCCAAGCCGATATCGGTGGCCCTGCTCGGCAACATCGTCGATGTGCTGCACGCCCTGCTCGAGCGCGGCGTGCGCCCTGACGCCGTGACCGACCAAACCTCCGCGCACGATCCGGTCAACGGCTACCTGCCCCAAGGGTGGACGGTGGAAGAATGGGACGAGCGGCGCGCGAGCGATCCCGAGGGCACGGCGGCCGCGGCCAAATCCTCCATGGCCAAGCATGTCGAATACATGCTGCGCTTCAAGGCGCTAGGTCTGCCGGTATTCGACTATGGCAACAACATCCGCCAGGTCGCGCTCGACGCCGGTGTCGCCCGGGCCTTCGATTTCCCGGGCTTCGTGCCGGAGTACATCCGCCCATTGTTCTGCCGCGGTGTCGGCCCCTTCCGCTGGGTGGCGCTCTCGGGCGACCCGGAGGACATTTACAAGACCGACGCCAAGGTCAAGGAATTGATCCCCGACGATCCGCATCTGCATCACTGGCTCGACATGGCGCGTTCGCAGATTCATTTTCAAGGGTTACCGGCGCGTATCTGCTGGGTCGGCCTGGGACAGCGGCATCGCCTGGGGTTGGCGTTCAACGAGATGGTCCGCAGCGGCGAGGTCTCCGCACCCATTGTGATCGGTCGCGATCATTTGGACTCAGGCTCCGTGGCAAGCCCGAACCGCGAAACCGAATCGATGATGGACGGCTCGGATGCGGTCTCCGACTGGCCGCTGCTCAACGCCCTGCTGAACACGGCCAGCGGCGCCACCTGGGTCTCGATCCATCACGGCGGCGGGGTCGGGATGGGTTTCTCCCAGCATGCCGGCGTCGTCATCGTCTGCGACGGCAGCGACGCCGCGGCCAAGCGGATCCGCCGCGTCCTCTGGAATGATCCAGGCACGGGCGTCATGCGCCACGCCGACGCCGGCTATGAGATCGCCATCGCCTGCGCCCGCGAGCAGGGTCTGAACCTGCCCATGATCGAGTGACATGACCGCTGCTCTGGACATTCGCGCCGGCCAGCTCGACCTTAAGACGCTGCGGCGCATCTATGAACATCCGATAGCCCTGCGGTTGGGAGAACATGATCGCGGCCGCATCGCGCTGGCCGGCACCCTGGTCGAGGACATCATTGCAAAGGGCGATGCCGCGTACGGGATCAACACCGGATTCGGTTTGCTCGCCCAGACCCGCATACCGTCCGAACAACTCGATCTGCTGCAGCGAAACCTGTTGCTCTCGCACGCAGCGGGCGTGGGCGATGCTCTGCCGGATCCCGTCGTGCGGCTGATACTCGCGCTCAAGGTCAACGCCCTGGCGCGTGGCCATTCCGGCATCACCATGGCCGTCATCGATGCCCTGCTGGCGTTGCTCGAGCACGAGGTGTATCCGGTGATTCCCGCTCAAGGGTCGGTGGGCGCCTCAGGAGACCTGGCGCCGCTCGCGCACTTGAGCACGGTGTTGCTGGGCATCGGCCAGGTGCGCGTGCGCGGTGCAACGCTGCCCGCGGGCGCGGGCCTCACCCTCGCCGGTCTCACACCCCTCAAGCTGCGGGCCAAGGAGGGTCTGGCGTTGATCAACGGCACGCAGGTCTCCACCGCGCTCGCGCTCGCGGGACTGTTCGGCGCCGAAGATGTATTTGCGGCGGCCGTCGTCGCCGGCGCCATGTCGGTGGATGCTCTGAAAGGCAGCGATGCGCCATTCGATGAGCGCATACACGCCGTGCGCGGGCAGCCCGGACAAATCGACGTGGCGCGCGCGTACCGGGACTTGATCGCGGGCAGCGCCATCCGCGCCTCGCATCTGGATTGCTCACGCGTGCAGGATCCCTATTCCTTCCGTTGCCAGCCGCAGGTGATGGGCGCCTGCCTCGATCTCATTCGCAATTGCAGCTTGACGCTCGAGCGGGAGGCCAATGCCGTCACCGACAATCCGCTGCTGTTCGTGGAATCGGGCGACGTCCTGTCCGGCGGAAACTTTCACGCCGAGCCTGTGGCGTTCGCGGCCGACACGCTGGCGCTCGCCATCGCGGAAATCGGCAACCTGGCGGAGCGGCGCATCGCCGTGCTGGTCGATCCCAAAATGAGCGGCCTGCCGGCGTTCCTGGTGGAAAACAGCGGGGTGAATTCGGGGTTCATGATCGCGCAGGTCACCGCGGCGGCACTGGTCGCGGAAAACAAGACCCTGACAACTCCCTGCAGCGTCGATTCGATTCCGACCTCCGCCAATCAAGAGGACCATGTCAGCATGGCCACGCACGGCGCCCGCCGCCTGAGGGGCATGGTCGACAATTCGGCCGCGGTGATCGGCGTTGAGCTCCTGGCCGCCGCTCAAGGCATCGATTTCCACCGGCCGGCACAATCCTCGATGAAACTCGAGAAGGTCCATGCCGTCATTCGCGGCGACGTACCCTTCTATGCCGTCGACCGGTATTTCGCGCCGGATATCGGGGCGGCGCAGCACTGGGTCAAATCGGGTCGCTTCAGCGCGCTGGTCGAGCGGATTCTGCCGTCGAGAATGGTGGAGCACTGATGTCGCCGCTGCGGGCTCCCGAGCCTCTGTTTGAGTATGTACCGGGCGATGGGCCGCTACTGATCAGCTTCCCGCACTCGGGAACCTATCTGCCGCCGGAACTCGAGGCGCGCCTGCAGCCCCGGGCGCTCGACCTGCCTGACACCGATTGGTACGTCCCCGAGCTGTACGATTTTTTACGCGAACTGGGCGCGAGCATGCTCCGTGCCACTCACACTCGATACGTCGTCGACCTGAACCGCCCGCCCGACGGCGCGCCGCTGTACCCGGGCCAGCGCGAAACCACGGTGTGCCCCACCGAATCCTTTGACGGCGCGCCTCTGTACTTGGAGGAAGGCAACCCCACACCCGGCGAAATCGCCGAGCGCCTGAGCATGTACTGGCAGCCCTACCACGACAAACTGGCAAGTCTGACGCGCGAGCTCGCTCGGATTCACGGAACTTGCATCCTGTGGGATGCACATTCGATTCTCTCCCAGGTTCCCGGGCTCTTCGATGGGCGCCTCCCGGATCTCAACGTGGGCACCGCCGACGGACGCAGCTGCTCGCCGATCATCCTGTACCGCATCGTCACCAGCTTGGAAGCGCAGAATCAGTTCTCTTTCGTGGTCAACGGCCGATTCAAAGGCGGCTACATCACCCGCCACTACGGCAACCCCTCGGCCCACATCGAAGCCGTGCAATTGGAAATCGCGCAATGCGCCTATCTCGAGGAGGCGCGAACGCCGGCATTCGATACGGCCCGCGCGCAGCCGCTGAAGTCGTTGTTGCGCGAATTACTGCGCACCGTGGCGGGCCGGTATCGTTCCTGATTCACCCGCCCGATCGATCAGCGGCAATTCAAATAGGTCGAGAGCAGGGAATTCCACGCGGCTGCGCCGTCGAAGTTCGGCTCCATCGTGGGGTCGTCGGGTTTCGCGGTGAACGCGCGAATGCCGTGAAGCACCATGTATTCGGGGTAGTAGGTGGGGAAGCCGATCTTTCGAATGGAGGCGCAGGTGCGGGACAGCGTCGCGGGATCCGCGGCCACCGCTCTGACAGCGGCCTGGAATTTTGTGCGCCGGTCCTGCGGCACGCCGTTGAATGTGTTCATGATGAGCACCTGCCCCGCCTGTCCGGCGGTCTTGTCCAACACACGCTCGGCATCGAAGCGGCTCTCGATCCCTGCGAGCGCAAACAGCGCCACCGCGGTCCGGTAATCCTCCTGTTGGATGCAGGCCGAGACGCCGCGGTAGAGGTCCGGCGGGGTGTAGTCCTTGCCGACCGCATCGATCGACACACAGGACAGAGGCTGTTTGGAGGCGAGCTGGCCGACCACATCCAAGTTCGTCAACTTGCCCTTTTTCTCGACGACGATCCGAGATGGTTCGTGATTCGGCAATGGCACCGAGTCGGCGGCGCACGGCTGATCGGTGTACTCCGTGCTGCCGTCCTTCAGGAGACAGCGGTGCACGCCGGCCTGTGAGGCCGCGGAGACCAGCAGCCACGCCCATGCAAACCATGGCAGGATTTTCGATGTTTTGCCGGCGATGGGCATATTCATTTGGGCCGGGAGTGACTAGTCCGCCAACCCCATGACGAATGCCAAAGCGATGTTGAGTCGCGCGATGTCATCGTCGTCGAGATGTCCGACGCGCCGTCCGATCCGCTCGCGCCGAATCGTCACAGGCTTATCGGCCATAACCTGAGATCTGACTCGCAAGCCGTTCTTCTCGCTCGCCTCGATTGTCACTCGAAAATCCGGTGCGTCGCTACATTCAGAAGTCATTTGGCAGACAACCACCGAAGCGTGCTCGGAGGGGAGCGCGTCGGTCTGCACAATGACCGCCGGTCGGGGCTTGCCGTAGTCGCCGGATGCGGCCACCGTCACCACGTCGCCACGCTTCATCGGGCGTCAAATTCCGAAACCTCTTCAATCCAGCGCAATGCATCTAGCTCGCGCGAGCGGTCCAGGGCAGCCACTTCCTTCGCGACACGCCTGCGCACCGCCTTCGAGCGAGCATCAGGAACTATCAGGCGCAGCTCGCGTAAGCCCCGAGCTCGGCGCCGCTCGCGCATGGCCTTCATTCGTTCGGCGGCTAATGCCATGGGACACCTCTAAATGTAACGCGTGACAGTGTAACGCGTTACATTGTACGGGGCAAGACGTGGCCCGGTCGCGTCATCCCACCAGCCCCAACCGCACCAGGCTCTCGCCGGTGGCGACGATGGCCTCCTCGTTGGAGCGCGGCGTCCAGCCCAGCACCCGCTTCGCCTTCTCGTTGCTGGCATTCTTCACTCGGCCGAGCTCGGGCACGATCGACCGCGCCACCGGATCGCGCAAGGCAACGATGCGCACCAGCCAGTTGGGCAGTTGCCATGTCGGCACCTTATTTGCCGCGGCGCCCATGCGGCGCTTCAGCACCTTGGCCATGTCGAGGATGGACATGCAATCGCCCGCGATCGCGAGAAAGCGCTCACCGTTTGCCGCCACCTGTGTCATGGCGCGAATGTGCAGGTCGGCGACGTCGCGCACATCGACCACCCCGAAATAAAGCTGCGGACACCCGGGCATCGCACCGTCCATCAAGCGCTTCAGCAGGAGAATCGAGGTTGAAAGATCGGGTCCCAGAGCCGGGCCGAATACCCCCACGGGATTGACCACGCTGAGCTCGAGGCCGCCGCCCTCCTTGCCGATGAAATCCCAGGCCGCGCGCTCGGCGATGGCCTTCGACTTCACGTACGGAGCCAACCCCTTGGCGTCGAGGTGGGTCCAATTGGTTTCGTCGAACGGCGCCGTCTGCGCCTTGAGGCCGTAGCCGATTGCCGCGAACGAGGAGGTGAGCACGACGCGCCTCACTCCGGCGCCGCGCGCGGCGCGCAGCGCCCGCAGCGCACCTTCGCGCGCGGGCACGATCAGTTCGTCCTCGTGCTTGGGTACGCTTGCGGGAAAGGGCGATGCCACGTGCAGTACGAAGTCGCAGCCGGCGGCCGCTTCCGCCCAGCCCGCATCGCTTGCCAGATCGGCGGCGAAGAAGGTCAGACGGTCGCCCGGGTCGGCGCCCCCCTGCCGCAGCATGGCGCGCACATCGTCCTCGCGCTTGAGATCGCGCACGGTGGTCCGCACCCGGTGGCCCGAGGCGAGGAGCTGAAGAATGCAGTGGCTGCCAATGAAGCCCGAACCGCCGGTCACCAGAACTGTGTTCATCCCCCCTCCCATTCGGGCGCGCCGCAAAGACCGGGCGGCCGCGCGCGATGTCGAGAACTCCGCGCCATTCTATGATGTCATATGCCGCTTGACCCGGTGTTTCGGCCCGCCTGCGAGTTCCAACAATGAAATTGCTCTCCGC
>JBARBX010000221.1:0-2299 GCA_049793535.1 Steroidobacteraceae bacterium
CCTTCAGATCCATGAAGCTCGTCACCAGGTCGGCGAGCATGGGAATCGACTCAATGCTGCGAACGGCGTTGACGAGTTCGCCCGGGGTCTGCGGCAAGAGCTGCACGGCCTCCAGTGCCCTTTCACGAAGATTGAGACCGCGAGCTTGGACCTCGTGATCCAATACCGTGGGCTCTTTGTGGATCTCGATGCGCGCCACCAGGAAGGGCTCACGACTGACGTAGTCCAGCACCGTGAAGCGCTCTTCACCCTGCGCGATGAGATGATGCGTGCCGTCCGGCGCAGTGATGAAGCGCACGATGCTGGCGGCTGTGCCGACGCGGTGCCGTGGCTCAGGAGCGGGCGCGGTATTCGTCGGCGCTTCGGAGCTTGGCGCGGCGGCGCCCGGGTCGGTCTGCAGCAACAGACCCACCCGGCGCTGGGTGCGCACCGCTTCTTGGGCCGCCGCCAGCGCTGCATTGCCTGCTATGGCGATGGGCAGCACCACGCCCGGGAACAACACGGCGTTGCTGACGGGCAATATGATGAGTACGTCTTCGGCGTTCATGCCGCCTCGCGTGTGAGCCGGAGATACAGGCAGCCGCGATCCAAGCGGCGCTCGATGAGCGCGTAGCGCCCGGCCGGCAGAACGATGCGGCGGCGCATCAGGCCATGGGGAATTTCCAGCCGCACCACGTTCACCCGGGCACTCCGGGAGATTGGCGACACCGTGGTCTCGATCTGCAAACCGGTGGGCGTGATCTGCACGGCCACTTGTTCTTCGTAGGCGCCCGGAAGCGCCACCACCACCTCGAGGTCGGAACCGTCGGCAAAGATGTCCACCGGGGGCTCCCACACCGGGCGCGTGGCAGGCAGCGTCAAAAGTTCGAAGAAATGCCGGTGCTTGCGCTCGGCTTCATCGAGCAGGGCACAGGCTTCCGCCCACATCCAGGACTTTCTACGGTGGCTATTCATGGTCTATGTGAATGTGGCCGAGGCCGCCCAAGTTCAAGGGCTGGGGCGTAGAGGACGTCGGGTGAAAATCAAGGAGGCCGTGTTGTGGTAGCGTTACCAGTCGCCGAATGGCAGGGGATGCAAGCAATGAAGACGTTTTTGAATAGGGCAGGTATCCTGTCCTTGGGATCGCTGATCGCCGCAGCCGGCGCCCACGCAGACCCGCAGTTGAAGCTCAACGCCTTGGGGTATTTCGAAGCGCCGGGACTCAATGTCACGGTGTTCGCAGACATCTATCCCGACGGCCATCAGACCGGGGTCACCGTGATCCAGCACGGCGTGCGCGTGGCGGCCAACGGCGATCTGCGGCTCGAGCCCTCGCCGGGGCAGTGGTCCCCCATGCCGGCCGGCGGCGTGCAGACCGTCGATGCGGCCACCGGCACCGTGACGCAGACGCTTTCCTACCCCGATCCGACCAAGAACCGTAAGGGATTCAATCCCATCGAGTACCCCGATCTGAACCTTTCCTATCGGATTCGCGTCACTCCGGTCGGCGAGGGCGATGCCTTCAAGATCTCCGTCGATCTCGACCAGCCCTTGCCGCCCGACTGGCAAGGCAGGGTGGGTTTCAATTTCGAGCTGTTTCCGGGGAATCTGTTCGGCAAAACGTGGCTGATGGAGACGGCGGATGGGACGGAGTCCACGGGGCTGTTTCCGCGTCAGGCCGACGGCCCGATGAGCGACGACCACGGCCAAGTCATTGCGGCGCCGATGGCTGAAGGCAGGACACTAACCGTCGCCCCCGACAGCAGTTTGCAGCGGATGGCCATCGAAAGCAGAACCGGCACGCTGCAATTGATCGACGGGCGCGGCAATCTGAACAACGCCTGGTTCATCGTGCGCGAAGTCACGAGACCGCATGCGACGGCGGACGCCGTGACCTGGATCGTCACCCCGAACGTCGATCCGAATTGGCGCTACTCACCCGTGATTCAGGTGTCGCAGGTCGGGTATCTGCCGCATGCAGCTAAGACCGTGCTGATCGAGACGGATAAGCGCGACACGCGGGCGGATCCGCTGGTGCTCTACAGGCTGACCCCGCGCGGCAAGTCGGAGGTGGCGCGATTCACGCCCAGGCCCTGGGGAGACTTTCTTCGCTACCATTACTTGAGCGCCGATCTTTCCGCGGTGACGGCCGAGGGCATGTACGTGCTCGGCTATCGCGGCGAAATCAGCCACCCCTTCAAGATCGCGGCAGATGTGTACGACCGATACGTGTGGCAACCGACGCTGGAATACTTTCTCCCCGTGCAGATGTCGCATATGAAGGTCGTCGAAAACTACCGAACCTGGCATGGTCTCGACC
>JBARBX010000222.1:0-4678 GCA_049793535.1 Steroidobacteraceae bacterium
TCCATCACCGCCGGCAAGTCGGCGGACATCATCGCGGTCGCCGGCGATCCGCTGGCCGATATTCGCGCGCTCGAACACGTTGGGTTCGTCATGAAGGAAGGCAAAGTTTACAAGCAGGAGGAATGACCCAGGAGTCGGCTATGATAGGCGGCATCAGTTCACCGGGAGCTTGATTATGTTAAGCCTACCGAGATCCGCTTGGCCGATCCTCATCGTCGGGATTCTGGGCGCCGCGAGTGCGGCTGCGATACCCGTGTCCCGTCTCGAGGTGCACATCGTCACCGGCGCCGTGGAGCTGAGCGCCGGGAGCTCCTTGGAATTGCGCATCTACGAGGCAGGCAGGAAGGTGAGGCGCCTGCCGTTGGTCAGCGGCGAGGCGTGGCCTCGAGATTCCACCCATGTGATACCGGTGAAGCTCAACGAACCCTTGGAGCCGCGCAGCGTGATGCGCTTCGGCCTGTACTACCGAGGCGCCAGCCCGGCGTCGCAGGGATTGGAAATCGTGACCGCGGACGTTGAGCTGCCCTCCGGCAACCAGTCGCCCCAGCGACTGCTCGACACCACCTTGTCGGGGGTCATCTCTCAGCAAGGCGAACTCGCGACCACCGACCGCGATGAGGCAGCACTGATTTGCAAGAGCGACGCGGATTGCGACGATCAGCGGATGTGCAACGGACGCGAGCGCTGTGCGCCGCGCTCCGCGGATGCCGACGCCCGCGGCTGCGCGAAGGGAACGCCGCTGGTGTGCCCCGTCAACCAAGTCTGCGTCGAAGGGACGGGTTGCCGCGGGTTGTCGCCGGACAAACCCAAGCCCTAGCGGAATGCTCAGACAGGCTCCTAGCGCACGCCGGCAGCGCCGCGAGTATCAGCGAAAGACGATAACGATGGCGGCCGTCAAGGCCAGCAATATCGCCGATTGAATGCGGTAGTCCTGCCACAGGGGCGCCCGCTCCAGGCGCAGCCGCCCGGCGCTCTTCGAGTCGAATTTCCACAGCGCGACATCCGGGCCAGCGCCGCAGGATGCACGATTTCGCACACTGACGCCGACCAGCACCGCCGCGTCGAGCACCGTGAGAATCGGTGCCGCGTACAGAAAATGAAAGTGCGTCCACCTGAGAACCACGTTGATCATGAACAGAGCGAAGCCGAAGAGCGACCCGAACAGCATGGCGGCCGCCGCGCCGTCGGCATTGGCTCCGCGCCAAAACATGCCCACCAGAAACAGCGCGACCACCGGCGGAACGGCATAGGCAAGAACCGCTTGTAAATACTGCCAGAGCGACGGAAACAACTGCAGTTGCGGAGCCCAAAGGACCGCGATCACCAGGATTCCGACGGTGCTGGCCCGGCCGATCCGTACGATTTGCGAGTCGGACAGGTTCGGCTTGAGTTGCTTGACCACATCCATGGTGATCAAGGTCGACGCCGAGTTGAGCATCGAGGCGATGGACACCATGGTCGCCGCGACGAATCCCGCGACCACGAGGCCCACCAGGCCCACCGGCAGCAGGCGCAGGATCAAGTTCGGGTACACGAGGTCCGGATGCGGCAGCCTCGGGAACAGCAGCAGGGCGCAGGTGCCCGGCAGTACGATCAAGAACAGTACCGGCAGCTTCAACAGTCCGGCGAACAATGCGCCCCAGCGCGCGTGATCGATATTCTCGGCGGACAACATTCGCTGCACGATGGATTGATTGGTGCACCAATAATAAAACCCCAACAAGGGAATCCCCAGCAGCAAACCCGGCCAGGGTACCCCGGGATCGCCCGCGGGCCGGATGAGCGAAATCGCCGCGGGTTGGACGCCGGACATGACGGCGTGCCATCCGCCGGCGCTGCTGAAAGCGCCGATCGATATCATCAGCGCGCCCGCCATCAGCACGACGGCTTGAACCGCTTCGGTGTAGATCACCGATCGCAGCCCGCCCAACGTGGTGTACAGGCCCGCGGTTCCCGCCAAGAGCGCGACGATCATCCATAAGCGCCAGCCTGGAAACAGCAATTGGCACACCAGCGATCCGCTGTAGAGAACACCGGCGGAGTCGACGAAGATGTTGAGGAAGAGTGTGAGCAGGGCGAAGTACAGCCGCGCCCGGGCGTCGTATCGACGCTCGAGGAATTCAGGCATGGTGTAGGTCTGGCTGCGGATAATCGAGGGCAGCAGAAAGATGCAGAAGAACACCAAAATGACCACGGCCGACCACTCGTAGTCGTAGACCGAAATACCGATGGCGTAGGCGCCGCCGGCCAATCCCACCAAGGCCGTCGAGGACATATTGGACGCCAGCAGCGCCAGGCCGATGACCGGCCATCGGGTCGCTCTGGAGGCGAGAAAATAGTCCACCGGGGCGATTCGCCGTCGCGACATCATCAACCCGAGCACGATGAGGCCGCCGGCATACAGAGCGACCACCACCCAATCGATCAGTGTGAGCAGACCGAAGGCGCCGGGGGAGCTTAGGTTTGACAGCGCTGACATTTTTCCATTTTATCCTGTAAGCTGTTGCGTCTAGGGCAATGGTTGCGGCATGACCACGCAGCTTGCATCGGCGAAAACATATAATTTACCAATACTTATAGCGCATTCGCGTCCACGGTATTAAGTCAGGAGAATCTGTGTCCTCGTTTCCCGCCTTCGCTGCTGCCGCCGCCTTGTTGCTGTCTTGTTCTGCGGGCGCCGGCACTCCGGCCTCCACGTCCGCCAGTGTACATGCTGATCTTTGGCCCGCTGTTGCCCCTGTATGGACGAATCCGGACGCCGATGCATATGCCACGCAGCTGCTGGCGCATATGAGCGTGGAGGAGAAGGTCGGTCAAATGATCCAGGCCGACATCGGGTCGATCTCGCCGGCGGAGCTGCGCACCTACAAGTTGGGTTCGATTCTCGCCGGCGGCAACGCCGCGCCCGGCGGCAATGTGCACTCCTCGCCGCAGGCGTGGCTGGACTTAACCGACGAATTTTTTCGCGCATCATTGGCCGCCGGCGGTGAAGCGCACCCCGCCATTCCGATACTGTTCGGAATCGATGCGGTGCATGGGCACGCGAAAGTCGTGGGCGCCACGATTTTTCCGCACAACGTGGGCCTCGGGGCGACGCACGATCCGGACTTGCTGCGCCGGATCGGCCAGGCGACCGCGGAGGAGGTGGCGGCCACGGGCATCGATTGGACCTTCGCACCCACCGTGGCGGTGGCGCGCGACGTCCGTTGGGGCCGCTCCTATGAGAGCTACTCTGAGGCGCCGGAATTGGTTGCCGCATACGCCGCCGCGATGGTCGTCGGCCTTCAAGGCCAGCGCGGCACGCCGCAATTCATGGCTCCCGGACACACCCTGTCGTCGGTCAAGCATTTTCTCGGCGACGGCGGCACACAGTGCGGCAGGGATCAAGGCGACGCGGTCGTCTCCGAGTCGGAGCTTCGCACCATACATGCCGCCGGTTATCTTTCCGCAATCGACGCCGGCGCATTGATCGTGATGGCGTCCTACAACAGTTGGAACGGCGTGAAGATGCACGCCAATCATTACTTGCTGACGGACATATTGAAGGGCAGGCTGGGATTTCAAGGTTTCGTGGTCGGAGATTGGAACGCGCAGGAACAAATTCCCGGCTGCACCAAGTCGAGGTGCCCGACGGCGATCCTCGCCGGGGTGGATATGGTGATGGCCCCCGACAGTTGGCGCGAGTTGTACAAGAACACTCTGGCTGAGGCGAAGTCCGGTGAAATTCCACCGGCGCGGATCGACGATGCCGTGCGGCGCATTTTGCGCGTCAAGTACATCGCAGGATTGTTCAACCGCCCGGCTCCGAAGCAACGCGACGGCGCGGGCGATTTCACCCGACTCGGCAGCCCGGCGCACCGCGAGCTCGCGCGCGAGGCCGTGCGCAAATCTCTGGTGCTTCTCAAGAACGAGCACGCGACACTGCCCTTGAATCCGCACTCGAAAATATTGGTTGCCGGAGATGCGGCGGATTCCATCCAGGCGCAGGCGGGCGGCTGGACCCTGGATTGGCAGGGAAATCACAATACCAACGCCGATTTTCCCGGCGCCACGTCGATCTTCGGCGGTATTCGAGCCGCCGTGGCGGCCGGCGGCGGATCGGCCGTGCTTGCCAAGGACGGCCAATTCAAAGAGAAGCCGGATGCCGCCATCGTGGTTTTCGGCGAAGGGCCGTATGCAGAATTCCAAGGCGATCGGGAGACGCTCGAATACTCGCCCAATGATCGGCACGAACTCTACCTGCTGCGGCGACTTCGGGCACAAGGCGTGCCCACGATCGCGATATTCCTTTCGGGCCGGCCCATGTGGGTGAACCCGTACATCAATGCCTCGGATGCCTTCGTGGCTGCGTGGCTGCCGGGCAGCGAGGGCGAAGGCGTTGCCGATGTGCTATTCAGCTCCGTCGGTGCGAAGCACTATGACTTTACCGGGCGCACGGCCTTCTCCTGGCCGCGAACCGCCATGCCGGTGACGTTCGATGCGGCCGGGAATCCGCTGGGTGCGCAATACCCCCGAGGATGGGGTTTGGACGAAAGCAGCGCCGCCGATTCACCGCGGCTGTCGGAGGATCCGCGCATTCCGGCGCGTTTTGCCGCACCGCCGGGAAGCCTGTTTCATGCCGGACACGTCACGGCTCCATGGTCCATCTTCGTCGCCGACGACGCCGGCGAGGTTCATC
>JBARBX010000223.1:0-3035 GCA_049793535.1 Steroidobacteraceae bacterium
CCGCCCCGCCGCGTCTGCGACGGCGGCGCCGGCGGCCGGGAGCCGGGGCATTCTCGCCCTCGGCGGTTGGATCCGCAGGGCGCGCCTGCACCAGCGCGACGCGCTCCTCGTGAGGCAGCTCCTGAATATCAGTCCACCACCTTGCGAGTTCCGGGTCCGCCACTCCACATTGCGCACGCAACAGCAGAAAGTCATAGGCCGCCCGAAAGCGCGGGTGCTGCAGCAGGCTCAAAGATTTGACTCCGCTGCGGCGGTTGAAGCGGGGCTGCAACATCAACAATTCACGCATGGGTATGGCGAAGCGGCGCGGGATGGACACGCGCGACTGCTGCGCGCGAAGCACCGTGTCGCAGGCCTCCATAAGCTGCGCGATATCGGGCGCCGGCCCCGCCTGGCGCTCGTTGAGTTCGCGCAGCACCGCGCTCCACAGCAGCACTGCGAACAGGAAGGTGGGGGTCACCGGCTTGTCGGCCGCGATGCGCTCATCGGTGTTGATCAGCCCGCGCTCGAGCATATGCTCGGCGTAAGCGTACGGCGGCAATGCGAATGCGGCGGCGGACAACGGAAACAGGTGCTCGAAGAGACCATACTTCTTCAGCAACCGGTGCGACTTCGCGCCGAAGCCCGACAGGAACAATTTCAGGACCTCGTCGAACAAGCGTGCGGGAGGCACGCCGTCCAGCAAATAAGCGAGCTTGCCGATGGGCGCTTCGGTTTGCGGCTCGATCGAGAAATCGAGTTTCGCCGCGAAGCGCACCGCGCGCAGCATGCGCACCGGATCCTCGCGGTAGCGAGTCTCCGGGTCGCCGATGAGCTTCAGGCGCCGCGAACGCACATCGCTGACTCCGTCCACGAAGTCCCAAATCGAGAAGTCTTCGATGTTGTAGTAGAGGCCGTTGGCGGCGAAATCGCGGCGCCAAACATCCTCCTCGATGGTGCCGTAAATGTTGTCGCGCAGAATGCGCCCGGTCCGGTCGAAGGCACGGTGCTCGGAATCGTGCGCCGCCGCCGGCTCGGCCGCGGCCTCGTCCGCCACGCCCGCCTCATTGTCCGCGTCGGGATCGCCTTCCTCCGCATCCTCCCGCTCCGGTGCCGCCGCCGCCCGGAAAGTCGCCACTTCGATGATTTCGTGGCCGAAATGCACGTGCGCCAGTCGAAAGCGCCGGCCGATAAGGCGGCAATTGCGAAACAGATGCCGCACCTCTTCCGGCAGAGCATTGGTCGCCACGTCGAAGTCCTTCGGCGTGATGCCGAGCAGCAGATCCCGGACCGCCCCGCCCACCAGAAATGCCTGAAATCCCGCGTCCCTGAGACGGTAGAGGACCTTCAGGGCATTCGATGATATCGCCGACCGCGAAATCGAATGCTCGGCGCGAGGGATGATGAGGGGGGGAAATGGCGTCGACGATGCGTTCAAAAAGAGGTGTTCCGCTTGAGTCCAAAAAATTGGCCCGTATACTACCAGCCCTCTTGGGATCAGGCGCCCAGAACCGCAAACATCGCTCCCTTCGTCTAGAGGCCTAGGACATTGCCCTCTCAAGGCAAGTACACGAGTTCGAATCTCGTAGGGAGCGCCATCAAATCAACGTCGTTAAATCAACGAGTTAGATCAGCCCGTGGGAGATCGCATGCTTAGTTTGACTCGCGCAATTTGGGTGCTCGCCGCTCTGGCCATTGCCATCCCCGCGCTCGCCGACGAGGGGATGTGGACCTTCGACAACTTCCCCACGGCGAAAATGCTAGCCAAGTACGGCTGGGCGCCGGACGCCGCATGGCTCGAGCACGCGCGGCTCGCCAGCATCCGGCTCACCCTCGGCTGCTCGGCCAGCCTCGTGTCCTCCGACGGCCTGGTGATGACGAACCATCACTGCGCGCGCGAGTGCGTCAGCGAGCTGGCGGATGCCAAGCATGACTACGTGGCCGACGGCTTCTATGCGGCAACGCCGGCGGAGGAGAAGAAATGCCCGGCGATGGAGGCGAATCAGTTGATCAAGATCACCGATGTCACGAAACAGGTCGAGGCGGCCACCGCGGGCAAGTCGGACCGCGCATTTCACGAGGCCGAGCGCGCCGCCAAGGCGCAGATCGAAAGCGCCTGCGGCACGGCGAGCGACGTGCGCTGCCAGGTCGTGACGCTGTATCAGGGGGGCGTCTACGATCTGTACAAGTACAAGCGCTACCAGGATTTGCGCGTGGTGTTCGCACCGGAGGAAGGCGTGGCATTTTTCGGCGGCGATCCGGACAACTTCACGTTCCCCCGCTACGACCTCGATACGGCCTTCGTGCGCATTTACGACAATGGCAAACCGCTGCACACCGGCACTTTTCTGAAATTTTCCGTCAAGGGCGTCAAGGAGGGCGACATCGCACTCACCAGCTGCAATCCCGGCTCCACCCAGCGCGACGACACGCTGGCGGAGATTGAATTCCAACGCGACTCGGCGCAGCCGTTCACCCTCGAACTGCTTTCCGAATTGCGCGGCGTCCTGAGCGAATATGGCACCAAGGGGCCGGAACAGGCGCGCACCTCGAAGACCCTGCTGTTCGACATCGAGAACTCGCTCAAGGCCACCAAGGGTCTGCAGCTCGCGCTGGTGGAGGGAACTCTGGTCGCGGACAAGGCGCGCGCCGAAAATGAATTTCGCAAGCGGGTCGCGGCCGATCCTAAATTGTCGGCCATGTATGGCGGCGCCTGGGCGGCGGTCGCAAGCGCCGTGGCGCACCGTAAGAACATCTTCGTGCGCAATGGGCTCCTGGAGCGCTTCCCGCCCTTTCTGTCTCCGCTGCTCAGCCACGCCCTGGCACTGAGCCGTTACGCGGCCGAAGCCGGCAAGCCGGACGGACAGCGGTTGGAGGAATATGCGGACGCCAACTTGCCGGCGCTGCGCCAGGAGATCGAATCGCCCGCACCGATTCATGCCGAGCTTGAGAAGACCATGCTGGCCTGGTGGCTCACCAAGGTGCGCGAATACCTGGGCACCGGCGATGCCGACGTGCGCACACTGCTCGGCAAGCGCAGCCCCGAAGAGATCGCG
>JBARBX010000224.1:0-2147 GCA_049793535.1 Steroidobacteraceae bacterium
CATGTAGACTGCCGTTGGCGCCGATGCCGTAGGCCATAACTATAAGACACCGATGGACCGGGACTCACTGCCAGTGCTGCGTCGATTCCTCTGTGTGTGGGTCGCCCTCCTCGCCGCGCCGGCACCGGCGGATCCGGCCGTTGAGGATTACGGCCGCCTGCCGTCGATCGAACAAGCCGCGCTATCGCCGGACGGCAGCAAAATCGCCTTTGTGAAAACGACGCAGGACTGGCGCGTGCTGGCCATCGTCGATATCGGCGAAGAGAAGCTGGTCGGCGGAATGCGGCTGGGCGACGCTAAATTGCGGTCCATCGAATGGGCGGACGATGATCATCTGCTGCTGACCACGGCTTCCTCAACGATGCCGCGCGGGTTGACCGGCGAGCGCACCGAATGGCATCTGATGTCGGTCTACGATCTTAAGACCAAAAAGCTGCGTGGCCTGCTCGATCATGTCTGGGGCGATGCGACCACCATGAACGCGGTCTACGGGAAGCCGGTGGTGGAGCGCAAAGGCGGCGACACGCTGCTGTTCATCCATGGCATGTACGTCACCGAGGCAACCGAACTGGCCCTGTTTCGCATCAACTTGACCACGCATGACGAAACAATGATCCGGCAAGGCCATGATGTCACGAACGAGTGGTTGGTGGATGACTCCGGAGACATCGTCGCCGAACAGGACTACAGCGAACGGGCGCGCCGCTGGGCGATACGGCTGTTCCGCGACGGCCACCCGCAGCAAAGCGTCAGCGGAATTGCGCCGATCGATGCGCCGCAAATACTCGGACTGAGCGCCGCCGGCGACTCGCTCCTCGTTGCTCTCACCGAGAGCGATGGGATCGTGTGGAAGCCGCTGTCGATCAAGGATGGCACCTGGGGTGCGGATATCGGCCAGAACGAGGCGCTCACCGAAGTGCTGTTCAAGGACGGCAGCCGCAGAATCATCGCCACGGCCTTCGTCGGCGACGATACGCGGTATCACTTTGCAGATCCGGCGCTGCAGGAGGGCTGGGACTGGATCGTGCGGGTTTTCGGTTATCAGCGGGTCGAGTTTGTATCGGTGTCGGCGGACCATACCAAGCTCATCGTGCAGGCCCTGGGGCCCAAATCCGGTTTTGCCTACTATCTGGCCGATGTCAAAGAGCATTTGACCCGGCCGATCGGCAAGATCTACGCCGGTGTGACGCAGATCGCCGAGGTGCGGCCGATCAAGTACGCCGCGGCGGATGGGCTGAACATTCCCGCCTATCTGACGTTGCCGCCGGGGCGGCCGGCAAAGAATTTGCCCGTTGTGATACTGCCGCACGGGGGTCCGGAGTCACGCGACAGCCTTGGTTTCGACTGGTGGGCGCAAGCCCTCGCCGCGCAAGGTTACGCGGTGCTGCAGCCCAATTACCGCGGCTCGGATCTCGGCCAGAAGTGGGTCGAATCGGGCTTTGGCGAGTGGGGTCGAAAAATGCAAACCGACCTGTCCGATGGATTGCGCTATCTCGCCGCGCAGGGGATCGTCGACCCAAAACGCGCGTGCATTGTCGGCGCGAGCTACGGCGGCTATGCCGCATTGGCCGGCGTCGCCCTGCAATCGGACGTCTATCGCTGCGCCGTTTCAGTCGCAGGCATATCGGATCCCGCGAACTTTATTCGCTGGGTCACGCGCAAGGAGGCGTACGGCAACCAAATCGGCCTGCGGTACTGGGAGCGATTTCTGGGCGTGAGCGATCCCGGCGACAAACGGCTGGATGCGATCTCTCCGCTGCACCATGCCGATCAAATCACGGTACCGCTGCTGTTGATCCACGGACGCGACGACATCACCGTGCCTTACGATCAGAGCGATGACATTGCCAAGGCGCTGAAGCACGCCGGCAGGCCCGCGGAGTTCATCACTCTGGACAAGGAGGACCACTATCTATCCCGCAGCGCGACGCGGATACAGATGCTGCAGTCGTCGATTGAATTTCTGAGGAAGAACAATCCACCGGATTGAAACCATGGTGCGCGCGAGCTCAACTCGTCCATAGCGATGCAAGCCCATTTAACGCGAGAGCCCTTTCTTGTTTTAGATTGTGCGCTAAAACCAAAATAAGACAGATGCTTATTATAGATATCTGCAACAACTGGCGCCCATCTGCACTCCTTGGCGA
>JBARBX010000225.1:0-1929 GCA_049793535.1 Steroidobacteraceae bacterium
GTGCAGGTATTGGCCGAGGCCGACTCGCCGCCGCCGCCCCAGGAAATGGCCGATGCATCGCTGTCGGCCACGGCACAGCTTGCGGCATTGCGTCTGCCGCCCGGCGGAGGCGTCTTGGGCGATCTCCTGGCGGAACCCGCGCCCAACATGGCGCCTCCCGCGCCGACACCCGTTCCGGTCGCCATACCCGAGCCCATCCTGACGCGTGGACCGGCGCCGGCCACGGTGCGCATACCCGTGCCAGCGCCGGCGTCCGTTGTGGCGCGGGCGCCTGCGCCGCCCATGCCGGGCACCTTGCCCGAGAATTGGGATGCCACCGGATTCAAGGGTCCGCAGGCAACGCCCAATACGATTCCGATCGCCCCGGCGCCGATGCCGCTGAAAACAACCCCGGCCGCCACCGCGGATGTCGCGGCCTTGCTGACCTCGCTGGGCCTGCAGCCGCAGCAGGTGCCACCGGAGACGGTGGGCCAGTTGGGACAAATCCTGCGCGTGGTCGTGCACGGCATCATGGAAGTGCTGCAGGCGCGCAAGCAGGTGAAGGACAACTTTCGCATGGCGATGACCATCATCAGGCCCGTGGAAAACAACCCGCTCAAATTTGCGCCGACACCGGAGGATGCGCTGTATACGCTTTTCGTGAAGCGCAATCCCGGGTACCTGGCTCCCGTCGAAGCGTTCCGCGAGGCGTTCGACGATCTATCGTTTCACCAACTGGCCACCTTGGCCGGCATGCGCGCCGCATTTTTCGCGACCCTGCAGCGGTTTGATCCGGAAGCGCTCGAGGCGCAGTGGGACAAGGCGGCCGGCAAGAAGCGCGGCGGCTTCATGGGTATGGGCAAGTCCGACTATTGGGAGAGTTTCCGCCAGCACTACACTCGTGTGGCGCACGACTCGGAGGCCAACTTTCAACAGATCTTCGGCGAGGCCTTTGTGCGTGCCTACGACGATCAAATACGCAAGCTGCAAAGCGCACGCTCGCGCGGATCTTAAGGCCGTATGATCAACGATTCACCCTACAAGTGGAGCTCGGCCAGTTCTTCCATCACCGGCAACGTTCGCAAGATCAACGAAGATTCATGCATCGACATGCCGGCCGTCGGCCTGTGGGCGGTCGCCGACGGCATGGGCGGACACAATGCGGGCGACGTTGCGAGCCGCATGATCACCGAATCGCTGGCGATGGTGCGGCCCCAGGGGCGCCCGAGCAGCGTCATCGACGACGTGGAGAATCGATTGCTGGCGGTCAACAACACCCTGTACCGGCGCTCGGTCGACGACCCGAACGCGGGCTTGAGCGGCAGCACCGTCGCGGTGCTGCTGGTGTTCGACCGCTACACCATCAGCATGTGGGCGGGGGATAGCCGCGTCTACCGCTCGCGCGGGACGGTGCTTGAACAGGTCACGACCGACCACAGCGAATTGCATGAACATTCCATCAGCAACGGCGGCATCAGCGGCGGCGTCGAGCCGGCGCAGAATGTGATCACGCGCGCGGTTGGCGGCACCGATCAGCTGCACGTGGATATCGAGCTGCGCGAACTGCAGGATGGAGATCACTATTTGATTTGCAGCGATGGCTTGTACAAGGAGTTGAACGAAGCGCAGATCGGACAGTATCTGTCGACCTACGAACCTCGCGCGGCGTGCAAAGCGATGATCGAGCATGCGCAGAAGGGCGAGTGCATCGACAATGTTACCGTGGCGGCCGTTCAATTCCGGGAGATTCGCTGATCCGCTTAAGGCTAAAGGGCTCGATCCGGCGGTTGGCAACACATCATGAAGGATTTTCGCGCGGCACTGGAAGACTACCTGGCCGGACGCCTCGAGGCGCCGGTGGCTCAGGCGCGCATGACCGAAGCGGTCCGCCGCTCGCCGCAACTGGCGCCCGCGATGTTGGCGACCATCGAAGCCTTCACCCGTTCGGGC
>JBARBX010000226.1:0-1578 GCA_049793535.1 Steroidobacteraceae bacterium
CCAGATAGGCCCGTCGCACTAACCCGCCGTTGGGGCTGGGGAGAGGCAGTCTTGCCGCGATCTGCGCTCGCGATCTGGTAGACCCGGTCGCCGTCCACCTTCTTCCAGCCGAGCTTGAGCTTGAGGCGCTTGCGCACCACGCCGGCAAGAAAGCCGCGCACCGAGTGCGGCTGCCAGCCGGTGGCCTTCATCATCGCTTCGATCGTTGCGCCCGTCGGTGATTGCAGCAAGGCGATGACGCGCGATTGCTTCGAGCCGCGATCGGCCCTCTTCGGCTCGGGATCGCCAGCACTGTGTCGCGATGATTTT
The DNA here is from genome assembly GCA_049793535.1 of Steroidobacteraceae bacterium. Lineage (GTDB taxonomy): Bacteria > Pseudomonadota > Gammaproteobacteria > Steroidobacterales > Steroidobacteraceae > Bog-1198. Next base: position 310 of record JBARBX010000226.1, read on the forward strand.
GAAATTGGAACGGCGGCTGGCGCTGACGCCGTCGGTCGCTTCTTTGCAGGCTTTGACATCGAGAGCCTCCGTTCGGTTTCGCGGCGTCGCGCCGCACCACCGAAGCCCCACCTCGGCGATGCAGCCAGCGGGGCAGGATCTCGCGGCGCCCCTTGGCGCCCGAAATTAACGGACAGTAGCGCTCCAATGGCGCCCGAATGCCTTCCGGCCGGGTGACGAGGTCTTCTATGCGGGTAGCAACATCCGCTCGGGCACAAACGCTGAGTTTCATCTCGTCGACGAGCGCATTGTCGGGCACAAGCCGCGCTCGCTCGGATTCGCCGAGGCCGCGGCGTTGCCGCTTACACCGATCACCGCATGGGAAGCCCTGTTCGACCGCATGGACATCCGCAAGCCAGTGGTGGGTGCGGCCCCTTCGGTTCTCATCATCGGCGGCGCCGGCGGCGTCAGCTCCATCGCGATCCAGCTTGTCCGCGCGCTCACCGATTTCACCGTGGTGGCGACCGCCTCCCGCCCCGAGACTATCAGCTGGGTCAAGAATCTCGGCGCCAATCACGTCATCGACCATGGCAAGCCGATTGCCGCGCAGGTCGCGGCGCTAGGCATCGGCGCGCCGGGATTGGTGTTCTCCACCACTCACACGGCAGATCACCTCAAGGAGATCGTCGAGCTGATTGCGCCCCAGGGCCGGCTCGCGCTGATCAACAACGAGCCGCTCGAATTGGCATTGTTAATGCGCAAGTGCGTGTCGATCCACTGGGAATCGATGTTCACGCGCTCGATGCTGCAAACCGCCGACATGGCCGAGCAGCATGCGCTCCTCGACAAGGTCGCAGGGCTGGTCGACGCCGGCAAAATCCGCACCACTGTTGCCGAGCACTTCGGCACCATCAATGCGGCGAACCTCAAGCGCGCGCACGCGCTGCTCGAAACCGGCAAGGCCCGCGGTAAGATCGTGCTGGAGGGGTTCTGATCAATTCCAGCCCCGCGCGCACAGCGCGCTCTGTGTCCACGGGTAGTCCCGTCAGCAGTAGCAATGCACTTAGGGATGCTACACCTAGCGCCGCGCTCGCAAGATCTCCAGCATCCCCTCGCGACCGAGAATGCAGGAGTGCATCCCAAAGCCAGTGATGAAGCCCCCGGCCACGTCGAGGGGACGCAGTGGATGCCGCGTTCGGCAATATTGCTGATATGCACCTCGACGTACGGTAGGCCTGGCCCCCTTGATGCAATCCTTCAGCGCAAAGCCCGCATAGGTGAACCCAGCTG
>JBARBX010000227.1:0-16120 GCA_049793535.1 Steroidobacteraceae bacterium
ACCTTAAGCAGGGACGGCGCTGTCACGGTGACCATTGAGAGTTCGATCGATCCGGCCACCACTCAGGACGCCAACGCGCATATCCAGAGCGACATGACTTATCGCGTGCTCGCCCGGCCTGCCTCGCGCAATGTGCTGCACGGCGTGCTCAAGAATGGCGTGGTCACCACCGACCCCGCCACCATCATCATGAAGTGCGATCCCTACATTCAGCCGACCTTCGAGTTTCGCGAGGCGCGCTTGCGCCTGCGGCTGAAGCCCACGGGCGGGTTGGAAGGCGTTCTCGGCGGCTATCAGCCCTGGTACCCGCTCTATTGGAGCCACGCCAAGGTGGGGTACATCGACGAGCGCGGCTTTGGGGTCGACACACCCGCCCTCTACTATGCGCTTCGCAGCAACGCCGACGCGTATCCGGACCCCAATTCCGGTGAGAACACGGCCATATCCGCCGCCTACATGATCGAGGGAGTTCCAGCCTTCGTCGCGCACGTGAACGGCGCCGACGAAGCGACTGGCCCGGCAAGTTCGGCGAGTCAGGCAAGTCCGGCGGACGCCGGTGACTCGACTCCGGAAACCGCGCACCTCTGTGCGACGCTCACCCTCTGCGCGGCATCCTTCGAGTCGGCGGTGGCTCGGGTTTTCTCGTCCGCGGAGCCCGTATCGCCCGGGGCGCCGCCCATTGCAAGGCGCCTGAGGCCCGACCAATACCGGCGCGTCATTGCCGATGTATTCGGCCCCACCGTCAAGATTGACGGCCGGTTCGAACCCGACGTTCGCGAGAACGGCTTGTTTGCCGTGGGCGTCGGCCGCGTCGGCGTCACCGCCACCGGCATGGAACAGTATGACGCGATGGCGCGGGGTGTCGCCGCCCAGGTCGTCGATGAAGCGCATCGGGGCACGCTGATTCCGTGCAAGCCCGAATCGGCCACGGCTGCCGATGATGCGTGCGCCGCTCGATTCTTTGCCGAGGCCGGACCGCTCCTGTACCGGCGCCCGCTGGCCCCACAAGAGCTCGCGCAGGCGGTGGCGCTGGCCAACGGGGCGGCGCAGACCTTGAAGAGTTTTTATGCCGGCCTGGAAATAAGTCTCGCGGGAATGCTGGAATCTCCGCAGTTTTTGTTTCGCCAAGAGCTGGCCGAACCCGACCCCGATCATCCCGGCGCCGATCGCCTCGACGCCTACAGCAAGGCAGCGCAATTGAGCTTCTTTCTGTGGAATTCGGGGCCGGATGCGCAACTGATGGCCGCGGCGCAAAGCGGCAAGCTGCAGACGCGATCGGGTTTGGCCGCCGAAGTCGACCGCATGCTGCAATCCCCGCGTCTCGAAGCGGGAGTGCGCGCGTTCTTCACCGACATGCTGCAATTCGATCTGTTCGATACGCTCGCCAAGGACGCGCAGATCTACCCCAAGTGGACCGCCAAGGTCGCGCAGGATGCGGAGGAGCAGACGCTGCGCGGCATTGTCGAGCTGCTGTTGGTGCAGCACGGCGACTATCGCGATATTTTCACCACCCGCAAGACCTTTCTCACGCCGCTGCTGGGCTCCATCTACGGCGTGCCGGTGGCCCAGACGGGCGGCGCCGAGCAGCGGCCCTACGAATTCCCGGACGGCGATCCGCGCGCGGGCCTGCATGCGCAGGCGAGCTTCGTCGCACTGCATTCACATGAGGGATTGAGCTCGCCGACTCTGCGCGGCAAGGCGCTGCGCGAGCTTCTGCTCTGCGAGCCGGTTCCCGCTCCGCCGGGAAACGTCAATTTCGCCACCGCGCAGGACACGCACAATCCCGACTTCAAGACCATGCGCGCCCGGCTCACCGCTCACCGTACGGATCCCACCTGCGCCGGATGTCATAAGTTGATGGACCCCATGGGTCTGGCCCTGGAGAATTTCGATTCGGATGCCGGATTCCGCACCACCGAGAACGGTGTGCCGCTCGACACCAGCGGAGAATTGGACGGCATGGAATTCACCGACGCGGCGGGGCTTGGACGCGCGCTCCACGACAATCCCGCGACCGGTCCTTGTTTCGTGAGACGAGTTTATTCCTATGCGACCGGGCGTCCCCCGGCGCGCCGCGATATGCCGTGGATACGCTATCTCGAAAAGGGCTTCGCCGAGGATGGCTACCGAGCTCCCGATCTGATGCGGCGCATCGCGACAAGCGAGAATTTCTACCGCGTCAGCGCGCCCCCTGCCATGCTGGCATCGCGCGGCACACCTTAGCGAGGAAGAGCGACATGAACAGCCATCCCAAGCTGAGCCGCCGGCGCGTGCTGCGCGGCATGATGAGCGGGGTCGCCGTCACGGTCGGCCTGCCCTTGCTCGATTGCTTCCTCGATTCGAACGGTACCGCGCTCGCGGCCACCGGCGCCCCGCTTCCGGTTTGTTTCGGCACCTGGTTTTACGGATGCGGGCTCAATCCCGGCCGCTGGGAACCGAAGACAGTGGGGCCGAATTATGAGTTTGGGGTCGAGCTGCAACAGCTCACCCCGTTCAGGAACAAGATCAACGTCTACAGTCAGATGTCGGCGCTGCTCGACGGCCGGCCGCGCGGCGCCCACACCGTGGGCCCCGCGGTGATCCTGCAGGGCACGACGCCGCCGACTCTGGATCATCCATTCAATCCCGAGCCGAGCCTCGATGTCGTGATCGCGGATGTCATCGGGAAGCAAACCCGCTTCCGCTCCCTCGAAGTATCCTGCACCGGCAATCCGGTCAGCACCCACAGCAAGCGGGCCGGGAGTGCGATGAATCCCTCGGAGATCTCGCCGCTCGCGCTCTACACCCGGCTGTTCGGGGCGGACTTCAAAGACCCCAACGCGGCGGACTTCACGCCCGACCCGGCCGTGATGGCCCGGCGCAGCGTGCTATCTGCGGTAAGCGATCAGACCAAGCGTCTCATGAATCAACTGGGCCCGGCCGACCGCGCGCATCTCGAGCAATACCTCACCTCGCTGCGCGAACTGGAACAGCAGCTCGACTTGCAGCTCGAGCGCCCGGCCCCGCTGGCCGCGTGTTCGGTTCCCGCGAAGCCCGGGGAGACCCCGGTCGGCACCGAGGTGGCGCAGGTCACGGCCAATCACCGCCTGTTTGCCAAGCTCCTGGCTCACGCGCTGGCGTGCGATCAGACGCGGGTGTTCAACCTCATGCTGACGGATGGCCTGTCGCAGCTTCGCTTCGCGGGCGAGGCCAACACGCAGCACCTGTTCACCCATGAAGATCCCATCGACAGCAAGCTCGGCTATCAACCCAATGTGATCCGATTCGTCCCTCCGGTGCTGGAAAATCTCGGCGCCCTGCTCACCGAGTTGAACGGCATTCGCGAAGGCGACCGGACCTTGCTCGACCGGATGGTGGTTCTTGCATATACCGATTCCGGTTATGCCAAAAACCATACCACCGACAATATACCGCTGCTGACGGCCGGCGGCGCCGGCGGCCGGATGAAAACCGGCATTCATTTCGCGGCCGCCAAGGGCGACCCCGTGACGCGCGTGTCGCTCACGGTGCAGCAGGCCGTCGGTCTGTCGACCAGCAGTTTCGGCACCGAGTCGAACAGTACCACCAAGACCATCACTGAAGTGATGGCGTAAGCCCTGCGCAAGCCCGGCATGTTCGGCGGATATCCACGCGGTTCGCTGTGGGTGGGCACGGCCTATGCCCTGCTGCTGCTGGCGGCGCACCACTTCGGCTCGCCTCAACCGGACCCCGCCGTCGCTGATGACTCGCCGGTCCCGTTGGCGACCCCGCCGGGAGTTACGCTGCAGGTACGTGAGAGCGGGATCAAGGCGCGGGTCGCGGCCGGCGCGGAGGTGCTGTATGCCGATTCGCTCGGCCGATCTCTTTATACGTACGACAAGGACTCCGCCGGCGCGCCAGCCTGCACGGGAGAGTGCGCCGCTGCATGGCCGCCTGCCCTGGCACTTCCAGGCGCTTTGGGCGTAGGCGACTGGTCGCAGCTCGCGCGCGCCGACGGAACGCGGCAGTGGGTATTTCGCGGCGCGCCGTTGTATCGGTTCGCCGGCGACTTGGGCGTAGGCGCAACTGCGGGCGCCGGTGCCGGCGGCGGTGCCTGGCATGCGGCGGTTTTTCATCCCGCCGAGGGGCTCACGCTGCCTGTGGGAATTGGGGTGCGGGAAATCGCGGATGCCGGCGGGACTGGCTTGGTCGATTCCGCGGGTCTGACGCTGTACGCATTCGCAGGCAATGCCGCGCATCCCAAACCTGCGTGCGGCATCGACTGTGCACGGCGCTGGATTCCGCTGGAGGCTCCGCGGATCGCCAATCCGGTGGGCCAATTCTTGGCTGTGACCCGCAACGACGGCATTACCCAATGGATGTACCAAGGCCGGCCGCTCTACCGATTCAGCGGCGACGTGAACCCCGGCGACGCCCACGGCGTCGGCGTCGATGCCCGGTTTCACGCAAGTCTGATCGTGCGGTTTTTCGTGCCCGCCGACGTCACGATCCGACGCACGCTCGCGCTCGGCACCATTCTCGTGACCCGGAGCGGCGCGACTCTCTATCAGCGCGACCGCGTCACCTTGGAGGAGCTTCACCCGTTTCGCACCGACCGCGGTTCCCCCGCGCTGGGCCGCGCGTTCGGCACCTTGACCTGCGATAAGAATTGCGCAAAGACCTGGCCGCCCTTGGCCGCGCCCGAGGGTGCCGTCGCCAGCGGATATTGGGACGTGCTCACCAGAGCGGACGGCAGGCATCAGTGGGCGTACAAGGGCTTTGCCCTCTACACGTACGCCGCGGACACGCCCGGGGACATCGGCGGCAACGCGATCTACACGCTGGCGCACGTCGGCAGCCCGATGGCAATCGATCCGAACGCTCTGCTCGGCGCTGCGGCCTCCGGCCTCGGGGTCAGCGCCCTGTTCTGGCATGCGGTAGTGCCCTAGCCGATGCCGGTGCAACTCGGCAGAAAGACCATCGCCGGGCTGTGCGCCTTGGCTTTGGGCACGGCCGCGGCCCCATCGGCGGATGCGCAGCAGCCGCTCGTGGAACAGGGCCGTTACCTCGCCACCGCCGGCGATTGCATTTCCTGTCACACGCGGCCGGGCGGCAAACCCTTTGCCGGCGGCCGTCCTCTCAATACGCCGTTCGGCGTGATCTACTCGGCGAATATCACGCCCGACCCTGGTACGGGGATCGGTGCCTGGACGGAGCAGCAATTCGAGCGCGCGCTGCGCGCGGGGATAGCGGCCGACGGAAGCCATCTCTACCCCGCGTTCCCCTACACGTCATACACCAAAGTGACGGATCAAGACGTCCACGCCATCTTCACCTATTTGCGGACCGTGAAGCCCGTGAGCTACAACCCTCCGAAGAACAAGATGCCGTTCCCATTTTCCGTCCGTGCCTCCTTGGCCGGATGGAACATGATGTTCCTGGATGAGGGCCGTTTTGCGCCGGACGCGTCGCACTCGGCGGAGTGGAATCGAGGCGCGTATCTCACGCAGGGCCTCGGCCATTGCGGCGCCTGTCATACGCCGAGGAATTTTCTCGGCGGCGAACGCAGCGCTGAGGCACTGACGGGCGGAGAGTACTTGGACGACATCACCGACGAAGTGGTGGACAACAGCATCACGCCCCTGGACGAGAGCATCGTGCGTCCCTGGTCCGCGCCGAACCTGACGCAGGCGCCAAGCGGCCTTCGTGCCTGGCCGATCGAGGCGATTGCCGCCTATCTTAAGACCGGCCACAGCGCTCGCGCCGGGGCTTTCGGTCCGATGAGTGAGGTGATCCGCAACAGCACCAGCCGCTTGTCCGACCCGGATATTCACGCCATCGCCGTCTACCTCAAGAGCCTCGCGTCCGCCACCCAGGGCGCCCCTCCCAAACCCGCGGCCGATGTTCTCAGGGCAGGCGAAATCGTCTACACCACGCGATGCGCGGACTGCCACATGTCGAGCGGGCTGGGAATGCCCCGCGCGGCAAACGCCGACGCGTCGAAGACGGCGCCGCCGTTGGCCGGCAGCGCGGCCCTGCAAGCGCCCAATCCGGCAACGCTCATCAACATCATCTTGTACGGCGCACATGAGGCGGCCCTCACCGACGGCTCCTGGCCAAAGATGAGCGGCTTCGAGCTCAGCGTTGGCTTGGACGACGATCAGATTGCGGCCCTGTGCACCTATGTGCGATCGAGCTGGGGCAATCAAGCCGGCGCGGTGGACGCGGCCACCGTCGCCCGACAACATTGACCACGTGCCTTGCCGCAATCCGGAGAAGCCAATGAGAATCAAGCTGGTATTGGCCGCGATGGCGCTGATCGCAGGCGCCCCGAGCGTCAGAGCCGGCTCCGAGTGCGGCAACATCTTCGGGCAGCACTGTCTGGTCGCGCTTCCAACCGGCGTGCACATGAGCTATTTCGATTTGGGTGCGGCCTCCGGCGAGGTCCTGATCCTATTGCACACGGACACCACGGGTGCGGTTGAGTGGGCTTGGACGGCGCGCGAGTTGTTGCGTCTCGATCCCGCTCTGCATCTCTATGCTCTCGATCAGCGCGGCGCGGGCGCCACCGACCTCCCCGACACCGGGCGCTGCTGGTCCCAGCCCAATCTCTGCATCACGCGGGCCGACCTCGCCGCCGATGTGCTGGCATTCATGGATGCCAAGGGAATCTCCAGGGCAACGCTCGTGGGACATGCGATGGGGGCCGGAGCCGCCCGCCTCCTCGCGGTGAAACATCCCGAACGTGTCATCCGGCTCATTCTCTCCGGTACCGGCGTGCCGCCCGCGGTCGCGACCCCGCCCCCCTTTGCAATGCCCCCCGGCGTCCGGCCAGACGGGATGGAGGCGCTCGGATGGCGGGTGATGCTGGAGGCCAAAGGGGTCGCCTGGCCGCAAGGCGCTCTGCATATGCGCCCCATCGACATCGATCCTAACGCCATCCGGAATATCACACAGCATTGGGACATATCGAATATTGCCGCCCCGGAAGTCGTCGACACCATTGCAGCCCAGTCGGCCGGGCAGTCGCTGGCGAGTTGGGGTACGCTCGATCCGACTCCCGCTCCGCCCTCTGCTCCCGAGCGGCTGGATACCCTTTCGGTGCCGACGCTCGTATTGTGGGGCAGCGAGGACGCCGGCCTCAGCAAGGCATCGCAGGAGCGCCTCATCCAGGTGCTGAGCCGCGCCAGTGCCACCCACGAAGGCATGTACTTCTATTGGAAGCAGTACGGAGTGCGGCCGCCGCCGCGCTCGGGCGACAAGCACGACGCCGACGACATCGGCCACAATCTGTCGTGGGAAGCGCCGCGCGAACTCGCGGCCGACATCTTGAGCTTCGTGCGCACGGGAGCGCCGACTCTCGACCTCTACAGAACCGATGCGCCCGCCGACGTGCGCAGGATTGTGGTTGAGCCCTGCAAAGCGGTTATCGTGTCCTCGAAGCCGATTCAACGGAGGTCCCCATGCAACATCGTCCCCTAGGCCGCTCCACTTTACAGGTGGCGCCCCTGTGTCTCGGCGGGAATGTCTTCGGCTGGACCGCCGCCGACAAGGCCTCCTTTGCGGTGCTGGATGCCTTCGTCGCCGCCGGACTCAATTTCATCGATACGGCGGACGTGTATTCAGTGTGGGCGCCCGGACACCGGGGCGGCGAATCGGAAACGGTTCTGGGGAACTGGCTGAAGCGCGGCACAAAACGCGCCGATGTCGTGATCGCGACCAAGGTCGGCATGCAGATGGCTCCCGACCGCAAGGGTCTGTCCGCTGCCCACATCGTCCGCTCGGCCGAGGATTCACTGCGAAGGTTGCAGACGGACTACATCGATCTCTATTTCTCGCATTGCGACGATGCGAGCGTGCCGATGGAGGAGACACTCGGCGCCCATCAGAAGCTGATCGCCCAAGGCAAGGTGCGCGCCATTGGCGCCTCGAATTTCACCGCGGAGCGCTTAGGCGTAGCGCTCGAGGTGAGCCGCAGCAACGGTCTGCCGCGATATGAAGTATTGCAGCCGCATTACAATCTGTATGCGCGCGCCGACTACGAATCCGCTCTCGAACCCCTGTGTGCGGAGCAGCGAATCGGGGTCGTGCCCTACTTCGCGCTCGCCTCCGGATTCCTCAGCGGAAAATACCGCACGCCAGCGGACGCCGCAAAGAGCGCGCGCGGCAAGGGAGTCGTGGAGAAATTCCTCAACGAGCGGGGCCTTCGGATTCTTGGCGCCCTGGACGATGTGGGGCGCCGCCTCGGCGCTTCGCCCGCGAGCATCGCACTGGCTTGGGCTATGGCGCGGCCGAGCATCACGGCGCCGATCGCCAGCGCCACCACGGTCGATCAACTCGCCGAATTGGCCGCGGCCACGCGTCTTCATCTGGATGCGGAGGCAATCGAGCAACTGAACGCCGCCAGCCGGATCGCTTAAAGCCGCGCCGCGGCGGCCACCGCCGTTTGCCCCAACCTAAATTCAATTGCAGAATTTCTGCAACATCGATATATAGTTGCGTGAAGCCGGGACGTTCGGCTCGAATGCCCCGGCGAGCGATCCAACGCAACGGAGGCTGATTGATGGCAACGAAACGTGTATCCCCTGCGGCTAAGACGAGACGAAAGGCAACGACCGTGGCGGCCGAGCTGACGAATGGAGCGGTGATCGATGTATTGGAATCGGCCGGCGGTTCCGCGGCTCTCGATCCGGACGCGCGGCGGCGGTTGGTCGCGGCCGAGGCCTACTTTCTCGCCGAGCGGCGCGGATTTGTACCCGGCCATGAGCTCGGCGATTGGGTGGCTGCCGAACACGCCGTAGATTCAAGATTCCAGCACAGTAAGGTCGCCTAGCCAGGGCCAGGGCCAGGGCCAGCGACCAGCCTTCTGCGCTGAAGATTCAAGGGCCTTCCCGGTGGCCCTAGGGGAGCCGTCACCCCAATTGGACGTCACGATTTCAAGCGGCCGTAATCGCGCATCACCTCCAGCAAGCGACGATGATCGATCGCTTCGAGCACGAGTCCCCGCGGCCTGTAGGTCGGCACCGACTCCGCCGCCACCATCGCGTTCAAGATTGCCTCTTCGACAGTCTCCACCGCCGGACCATAGAGTGCATCGCAATGCGCGTCGTTGAGCCACGCAGTGTGGTAGAGACGCGGTTGCGGCTCCCCGAGGGCCGGAGTATCGATGGGATTGGCAACCGAAAATGCCAGCATCAAATCTCCGGAATAGTGACCGCCGCTGGTGCCGGTGCGGCCGACGCCTAAGGCTCCACGCTTCGCGAGACGCCGCAATTGCGTCGGGTTGAGCGGGACATCGGTGCCGATCAGCACCACGATCGAGCCTTGTTCGGGCAAGCCCAGTTGCGACAGGATCGCGTTGTCAGCCAGGTGTTCTCCGACAGGAACCCCGAGAACGGATAACTCCCGCCGCGATCCGAAATTGGACTGCACCAACGCCGCCACGGTGTAGGTCTCGCCATCGACCTGGAAGCGCCGCGAACTCGTGCCCGTCCCTCCCTTGAACTCATACGTTGCCATGCCTGCGCCGCCGCCGACATTGCCCTCCGCGACTGCCCCGCTCTTGGCCCCCCGCAGCGCCGCCAACGCGTCCTCCTCGGTGATGTGCAGTCCGCAAATGTCGTTCAACAGGCCATCATAGGTTTCCGCGACCACCGGCATCGCCCAGCCGTGATGGTCGCGAAAATGCCCGGGGTAGGTTTCGATCATGAAGCGCACGGCCGCTTGGTGGACAATGCCGACGGAGTGGGTGTTGGTGAGACAAATCGGCCCCGTGAAATATCCGGCGTCCTCGATCCAGTGCGTGCCGGTCATCTCGCCATTGCCGTTCAGGTCGAACTGCCCCGCCCACACGGGCAGCGGCCGAGAATCGTGACCCCTCGGCAGCACGGCCGTCACTCCGGTGTAGACCTGCGTATCGCCGGGCCGTAAGGCCAGCCTCTTCAATGTGGCAAAACCAACTTCGACCCCCGGCACATCGGTGATCGCGTTGTGCGGTCCCGGTGTCCCGGGCAGCGGCAAACCGAGATCGCGCGCCCGCGGCTTAGCTGGTGTCATACATTCATCCGCAGTGGCCCGACTCTATGCGTCGTCGACCGGAAGGTTAGCAGATGCGTAGCCTGCTTCGCGCCGACGGCCGGCCGCGCCCAGTCTCGGTGCGCACAGCATAGGTCGATGCCCGTATCTGGCGCATAAGAGGAGCCGATGGACTTCTCAGCGTGTCCCCCGCCTCGTCGATCAAACTTAAATTTCGGTCGCGCAAAGTGGGGTGGACGATTGGGTCCATCCTTCAAAACACATCGCGCGCGCTTGTCGGGTTCGAGCAAAGGTCAGCGAGGCCGCACCGAGTTGCCGGCCGCGGATGCGGAATTCGCCCTTCACACGCACGCCTGGTACGCTCCTTGCACCCCCTAGCGCACAAGACAACAAAGGGGATTCGGGAATGAAAGCATCGGTCACGCGGCTCGTGGCGACACCCCGAGCGATCGCGAGCATTGTGTTGCTACTCTGCGGCACCCATTGGGCCTGCGCCGCAACGACGGCAGCCTCCGACGATAATTCGGGTCTCGAGGAGATCACGGTCACCGCCGAGAAGTTCACTTCCACCATCCAGAACACGCCGATCAGCATGTCGGCGCTCAGCGGCGATCAGCTCACCGCGGCGGGGCTCACCCGAATCGAAGACATCGCGCACGAAATCCCCGGCCTGTCGATGCGCTCCGCGGGGCCCGGGTTGACCGAGTATGAGGCACGCGGCCTAGCCTCCAACGGCGGCGCGGCTCCCACGGTCGGCTTTTATCTCGACGAAATCCCCCTGTCTCCACCGGCCGTCTCACAGTCCGGCAAGGTGGTAATCGATCCCGATCTGTACGACGTCGAGCGTGTGGAGGTCCTGCGCGGGCCCCAGGGCACCCTGTACGGCTCGGGCTCCATGGGCGGAACCATCAAGGTCATCACCAATCAGCCCAAGCTCGACCTGTTCGAAGGCTCCGCCCAAGCCACCTTATCGGGCACGGACGGCGGCGGCGCCAACTACGGCGGCAATCTCATGCTGAACGTGCCGCTCAACGACAAGCTCGCGGCACGCATCGTGCTGAGCGACCTGTATCGCAGCGGCTGGATCAACAACATTGCGGTCGGACCCAATATCGTCGACTTGGCGACGAAGACTCAGGGCGACGTGACGGCTTTGACCCCTACGAACGTGTATCGCGATGCCAACGACGAACAACTCTCGGGCGGCCGCTTGAGCCTGTTGTACAAGCCGACCGATGACCTGTCCTTCCTCGCCACCGCCTTTACCCAGAGCTTGAACATGGGCGGCTATGACTTGCTCGACGGCAGCCCGACCAGTGCCGCCCCGAGCCGGGTCTACGACGCGCACTACGAGGCCTTTCCCCTGCGCGAACTCGTCGACGACAACATCTCCATCTTCGGTCTCACGGTCAATGCCAATTTGAATTTTGCGGATCTGACCAGCGCGACCTCGTACTTCGGCCGCACCGGGGTACAAGGTGAGGACGCTTCCGAATCCATCTATTGGTCGAATCAGGGCGGCACTCCGTTCGTACCGGTGCTCTACTACGAACGAGACCCCTCCCATCAGTTGAGCCAGGAAATCCGCCTGACATCGCACGATGTCGGCGGCCTGCACTGGGTGGCCGGTGCCTTCTACAGCTCACTGCATTCGGTGTGGAACGAAATCGGCCAAAGCCCCTTGAACGCGACGCCGACGGTGCCCGACGGCTCGTACTTTACTTCATGGAACGATTACGGCGTTCGGCAGACCGCGCTGTTCGCCGATGGCTCGTACAAGTTGACCGACCAGTGGAAACTCGCCGCGGGCGTACGCTGGTACGACTACAAGAGCCACCAAGACGAGTATTCCTGGGGCTACGACGGCCCCAACGCGACGCCGCCCGCGGACGCGCAAATTACACACGCCGCGGACCGAGGCTTCAACCCGCGAGTCAACCTCTCGTACGCACCGACTCCGGACCTGACCGCCTATGCCACGGTGTCCAAGGGTTTCCGTCCCGGCGGTGCCAACCAGATCCTGCCGCCGCCGAATGAGCCGCCTTTCTGTCAGCCGGGCGCGCTGCAGTTCGGCCCCGATGCTGCCTGGAACTACGAAATCGGCGAGAAGGCCAAGATGTTCGACAACTGGCTGACCATCAACAGCGACGTGTACTACATCAAGTGGACCGGCATTCAGCAGGTGCTCACGCTGCCCTGCGGTTATCAGTTCTACAACAACGCCGGCGACGGCCGCTCCTTCGGGCCCGAACTCGAAATCAACGCCAAGCTGTCGAGCGAACTGACCGCGTCGATCAGCGGCTCGTGGACGGATGCGAAAATCACCCACCCGAATGCCTCGTACACGAGCTTCCTCACGAATGTCGCCACCTTCCCGGACGGGGTGACCCACCCCTGTCCGACCGCCGGCGGCGGTTGCACCGCACCCATCATGAATGTGCCCAAGGACACCGCCAGCGTGTCGCTGGCCTACGCCACCACGGTGATGAACGACTACACGCTCTCGGCCCGCGTCACCGACTCATTCGTGGGCTCGTCGTACGATGTGGCGTACTACTTCGGCTACCAGCTACCGTCCTACGACATCGCCAATGCCCGCGTCGGCCTGGCACACGGCGACTGGTCGGTCAATGTCTTCGTCAACAATTTCACGAACAAGGTGGCGCTGATGACGGCCAACAACACCAGCTTCCAGTTCAACATTCCGCAGGTGGTGCGCTATGCGACCAACCAGCCGCGCACCGCGGGGGTGCAGGTGGATTATAAATTTTGATCCGACCGCCTTGCGCCAGGTGACGCGAGCCGGCCTTTGCGGGGCAGCGCCTGCTCCATCGCGCGCGGTCTAAGGTTCGGCCAGCGCGCCCAAGGATTCCGGCAGGATCTGGCCGCCGTCGATCACCAGGCCTTGGCCGGTGATGTAACCGGCTTCATCGCTGGCGAAGAACAGCGCCGCGTTGGCGATGTCCTCGACCGACCCCAATCGCCGCATGGGAATCGAGGCCGCCATGGTGCGCATATACTCCTCACCCAGGCTGACGAGGCCCTCGGTGAGAATATTCCCAGGCAACACGGCATTCACGGTGATGCCGTGCGGTGCGAGTTCGATGGCTGCCGTGCGCATGAAACCGAGCTGTCCGGCCTTGCTGGCGCCGTAGTGGGACCATCCGGCAAAGCCCGTCACCGGGCCGGTGATGGATGAAGTCAGAATGATGCGTCCCCGTTTCTTTTTCTTCATGGCCGGCAGACAGGCGGACACGGCGAGAAACGTGCCTTTGAGGTTGGTGGCCATCACGGCATCGAAGTCGGATCCGGTCATGGTACCGAGCGGAGCGGCCGGGAATATTCCCGCGTTGGCGCACAGTATGTCGATGCCGCCGCGCCACTCCACCGCCGCACGCGCCATCTCCTGCATATCCGGCTCGAGGGTCACGTCGGCCGCCAGCGCGCGCGCCGTGCCGCCGGCGGCGGCGATTTCATCGGCGACGCGCTGCGCTTCGGGCAAATGGCGCGACACCACGATGACATGGCAGCCCGCCCGGCCGAAGCGCCGTGCGAGGCCGCGTCCGATGCCTTTGCTCGCACCGGTGACGATGGCGCTGCGTCCCTCGAGAGAATCAAACATGGCGTACTCCTTCGTCTATTTCCGACGTCAAAAAAGTTCCGGCAAGCAGCGCCTGTGCCAGCGCCACGGTGTCCCGGGTGTAACCTGCGCCCAAGTCTCGGGCGAAGGGAACTTCGGCGTGCGAGGCCAGCCATGCGGTCAGCAGCACACGGCGCAGCACCACGAACGTGGGGATTTCCGCGATCGCGTCCGCACCCAGGGAACTTTGCTTGCGGTATCCGGCCACCCATGCCCGCAGCAACTGAGGCACATAGGGCTCGTGCTCGATGAAACTCACGGCGGTGGCAAAATCGTAGAGGAACCAGCTAAATCCGCAATCGTCGAAGTCGATGATTCGCAGATGCGATCCGTCCACCAAGAGATTCGCGAGCCGAAGATCGGCATGCACCAGGCCGAACACCTCGGCGCTTGCGCCGTAGCGATCGAGGCGTCCGCGGATGAGGTCGAGAACGCGTTCCAATACCGCAACGCCCGAAGGCTCGAGCCCGACGGCTGCGCGCCATGATCCCCAAAAACCCTGCGGGCCCACCATGGCGTCGAAGTCCCAGCGTTTGCGGCAAAAGCCCGCCGGCGGCGGCCAGCGTTTGGCGTGGCCGTGCATTCGCGCCGTCGACTCGCCGAGCCGCTGGAACCAATGTACGGCATCGCGCGAATCCGGCTCCCTGCCCGGCAGCCGTTCGAACACCACCGCGAAACGCTCGGCTGCTCCCCCTACCCCCGAGCTCGGCCGCAGAACCTGCACGGGATCGCCGTCGATGCCGGGCAGCGCCGCCGCCGTGTCGGTCACCCCGTCGCGCCGCAAGGCCTGCATCCACTGAAGCTCCGAGCGAATCTCCTGCGCCGAGGAATAGCCCACGCGATGCACGCGCAGCACCCATTCCCGCCCCGACGGCTCGCCGAGCGCGAAGGTCGCATTCTCCGATACATTGAGCAAACGGATGGAGGTCATGGGCGACAGTCCCCAGCGCGCAAGGCTTCGCGTCACTCTAGCCTCGAGTTCGGTCAAGACATCGGGCGTATATTCAGCCGCCACGGCCAACCCGGGGATCAGGAGAATTCGGGCAGCGGCGTGCGCGCCAAGGCGGGCCGCAGCTTCATGAGCCCCCACGCTGCCGCCACCCAGGCGAGGACCAGGTAGGGCCACAGATTGTTCGGGAACTCCGGCACCGGGTAGATATTGCGATACAGTACCCAGATCAAGAGCACCGGTCCCAGCAGGCAAAATGCGGACCAGATCGGCCGCCGCTCGCGCCACGATTCGACCGTTTCCGCGGCACCCACGCTGATGTACACCAGGATCAGCGCCAGCGTCGCCGTGGTGCTGGTGTAGCTGTAGTAGTTGCCCGAGCCGATGAACGGCGCCCACAGCATGAACGGCAGGATGATCAAGAGCGCCGACATGGACACGGCGGGCGCCGGAGTGCCGTGCAGCGGATGCACGGCACTCCATGTGGACCCCAGACCGCCGCGTCCCAACGCGAACAGCACCCTGCCGGCGGCCGCGAGCGGTCCCAGCATGCCGGAAAAGCAACTGATGGCCGCGGCCAAATCCAGTGCGATCGCCATGCCGGGCGATACGTAGCGCAGCGCCAATTCGTTGAGCGGCGCCTCGGACTTGCCCAAGGCCTTGATGCCGTTCGGACCGAATCCGACCACTTCGCAATAGGCGACGAAAATGAAAAACGCACCTGAGGCCATGACGGTGAACAGGAGAGCGCGGGGAATATTGCGCCGCGGATTATGCGTCTCCTCGCCCAAGGTCGCGGCACCCTCGAAACCGCCGAAGGACAAGATGCAGAAAACCATCGCGAAGCCCACACCCGACCAGCCGTTGAAGTCGGCGGACGGCCGAAAGCTGGCGGCCGTGGTTTCGATTCCGGGACGCACCTGCACCAGAATCGCCACGCACAGCGCCAGGATCCCGGCCACCGCGACGGCTTCCAAACCCAGCATCAGCCGGCCGGCCAGACGCATGTCGCGGTACGCCAGCCACCACGCCAGCAGCATGGCCACGCCGGAGACCGCAAGCCACCCGCTACCTAGGTCGATGGAGAAACCCTGGAGCGCCGCGGCCGTGAAACTCCCAACCAATGCGGCCTGCCCGGTGGCGAAGCCCAGGTAGGTCAAGAGCAGGCTCCACCCGGCGACGAAACCCATGCGGCTGCCGAAGGTGTGTGAAATGTACGCATAGGCCGAACCGGCATGGGCCACGCGGTGGGTGAAGGCAATGAACGACAAGGCCACCAGCACCATCGCAACCGTGCCGATCGCGAAGGCCAGCGGCGCGGCGGCGCCCGCCGATTGCACCACCAAGGTGACGTTGAAGGCCGCGGTGACGGTGGGACAGATGACGGAGATCGACATGCCGACGGCTTCCGGCAAACTCAGGCGCGATACCAATTTGGCCATGCTTCCCTCTCGAAATGCTCACCACATCATAAACGGCGCGACCTCGGCATCCGTCACCAGACCTCGCGCCACATCGGCCATCGCCCGGTCCAGAAT
>JBARBX010000228.1:0-6058 GCA_049793535.1 Steroidobacteraceae bacterium
AGCCAGCGTTTCTCCGATCTCAATGGCTTCAGCGATTTTTTTTCCAGTCTTTTTGGCGGCGCGACAGGAGCGCCGCCGCCGGAGGCGGATGCGGGCTACCTGGAGGTCACCGTGGAGGAGGCCTTCGCGGGCACGAAGCGGCGGGTCGCGCTCAACGAGGGCGCGCAGGGGCGGGTCCGCTCGCTCGACGTTCAAATTCCGCCCGGGGTCACCGACGGCCAGTCGCTGCGCATTGCGGGGACCGGCGGCGGTTCGTCCTTGATATTCCGCATCAGACTGCGTCCGCATTCCCTCTACGTGCCGCAGGGCAAGGATGTACAAATCGAGTTGCCCCTGGCGCCATGGGAGGCCGCCTTGGGTGCCAAGGTGGCTGTGCCCACTCTCGGCGGCACCGTCGAATTGACCATCCCTGCAGGAGCGCAGGCGGGGCAGAAATTGCGATTGCGCGGGCGGGGTTTTCCCGGCACCCCGCATGGCGATCAAATCGTCAGCATCAAACTGGTCACGCCGGTGGCGCTGTCCGTTCAGGCGAAGCAGGCTTACGAACGGATGAAAAGCGAATTTGATTTCGATCCGCGTGCCGGCTGGCCGTAGGGTTCCGCTAGCCGTCGCCGATTGTCTCCGGTCCATCCGCCGTTGCATCGAGGTTGCCGTCGGATAGATGGGCCGCGGCCGCCTGGACGCTTTGCGGCTTGACGAACAGCGCCGAAACCTCGGGGTGGGCACTGCGGACTCGAGCCTCCAATTCGACCACGGCCCGCTCGATGTCCGGGGCGCGCAGATGGTCGTAGAAATCGAGGCTCAGGGTCGCGATCACATTGCGCGGTGCAAGCTGCACCGTCACGATGCTGTTGGCCCTGCACACGCCGGCGATGCCTGCCGCCGTGCGCATGATGGCGTCGCTCAAATTCGGATCGGCGCGCTCGCCGATGAGCAGCGCCTTGGATTCCCTGGCCAGCAATCCGGCCACTCCCGCCAGGATGACGGCGATGGCCAATGAGGCTACACCGTCCCACCGGGTATCCCCGGTCAGCACCGCCGCCGCGGTGCCCGCGGCCGCCGCCCCAATCCCGAGGATGGCCGCCGAATCCTCGAACACCACGATGAAGGCGGGCGGGTCCTTCGAGCGTCTGAAAGTTTCCCACCAGCCTAGGTTGCGCTGCGCCGCACGGAAGGCGCGCACGCCCACCCACCAGGATGCGCCTTCGAACGCCAGCGACACCGCCAGCACGAGGAAGATGACGGCGGGCCGCTCGATGGGCGTCGGGCGCAGCAGCCGATCCACGCCTTCATAGACGGAAACTCCCGCTCCGAGGGCGAAAATGAGCAAGGCCACGACGAAGCTCCAAAAATAGAGTTCACGGCCATAGCCGAAGGGATGGATACGGTCGGCGGGTCTTTTCGAGCGCGCGATCCCGTAGAGCAGCAGCAGCTCGTTGACCGAGTCGACCAGGGAATGCACCGCCTCGCTCAACATGGCGGCGGACCCCGTGGCCGCCGCGGCGACGAACTTCGACGCCGCGACCATCACGTTGCCGGCCAGCGCCGCCCAGACGGCCGCATTGGTGCCTGTTTTGGCCATGCTATCTTGAAGAATCCCGGGGCAGCCCCATCTCGCTCCTGCGCTCAGCGCCGCGCTCGAGCGTACCTGTAGAACAACCTAGATTGTAAAGGCCATGACCAGCGAAACACAGCCGCAGACCCGAGAGTTCCAAGCCGAAACCAAGCAAGTGTTGCGATTGGTGATTCACTCTCTGTATTCGCACAAGGAGATTTTCCTGCGCGAGCTGATCTCCAATGCCTCCGATGCCTGCGAGAAGCTGCGCTTCGAGGCATTGGCCAAGCCGGATCTGCTGGGCTCGGACGACCTGGCCGTCACGCTGGTTCCGGACTCTGCCGCCGGCACCCTCACCGTCAGGGACAACGGCATCGGCATGAATGAGGCCGAAGTGATCGACAATCTGGGGACCATCGCTCGTTCGGGAACCAAGAGATTTCTCGAGGCGCTGAGCGGCGATTCGGCCAAGGATGCGCAGCTAATCGGCCAGTTCGGCGTGGGGTTCTATTCGGCGTTCATCGTCGCCGACAAGGTCACGGTGCTGACCAAGCGCGCCGACGCCCCGGGTGTGCGCTGGGATTCGGACGGCGAAGGCCAGTACCAAATCCAGGTCGACGGCAAGACGGACCGAGGCACCGAAGTGATCCTGCACCTGCGCGAGGAGGACAAGGAGTTCCTGGAGCCGGCGCGCATCAAGGAGCTGGTGCGCAAGTATTCGGATCACCTGAGCCTGCCCATCATCCTCAAGAGCGGTGACACCCAGGAGACGATCAATCAGGCCAAGGCGTTCTGGACGCGGCCGAAAGCCGAACTGACCGAAGACGAGTATCAGGCCTTCTACAAGCACATTACGCACGACTCCGAGGGCGCCAGGGCCTGGGCGCACAACAAGGTCGAAGGCAATGTCGAGTACACCTCGCTGCTGTACCTGCCGAAGCGGGCGCCCTTCGATTTGTTCGAGCGCGAGCAGAAGCGCGGCATTCAGCTCTATGTCAGGCGCGTGTTCATCATGGACAAGGCGGCGGAATTGCTGCCGCCCTACCTGCGATTCATGCGCGGGCTGGTCGACAGCGCCGACCTGCCCCTGAACGTGTCGCGCGAGCTGCTGCAAAACAACCGCACCGTCGAGAAGATCAGGTCCGCCCTGGTCAGGCGTACGCTCGAGCTGCTCGAGGATTTGGCCGCGGAAAAACCCGCGGAGTATGCGGATTTCTGGAACAGCTTCGGTGTGGTGCTGAAGGAAGGCATCATCGAGGATCCGGCCCAGAAAGAGCGCATCGCCAAGCTGCTGCGCTTCCATTCGACCGCCGCCTCCGGCGAGCTGCCTGCGACCACGCTCGAGCAATACGTAGCGCGCATGAAATCGGATCAGAAGGCCATTTACTACCTGACCGCCGATTCGCTCGCCGCGGCGCGCAATAGTCCGCACCTGGAAGGGTTTCGCGCCAAGAACATGGAAGTGCTGCTGCTCACCGACCGCATCGACGAGTGGGTGGCCGGTCATTTGCATGAATTCGGGGGCAAGCCGCTCGCGAACGTTGCGAGCAGCGCTGCCGACGTGGAGTCCGCCATCGAGACTCCGGAGAAGGCCGCCGCCGAATCCGCCTTCAAGGACACCCTGGAGCGGCTGGGCAAGGTGCTCCTCGGCAAGATCGCGAGCGCCCAGGTGTCGGCACGCCTGACCGACTCGCCCGCGGTGCTCATCGCCGGCGAGTTCGGCATGAGCCTGCGCATGGGCCGCATACTCAAGCAGGCGGGGCAGAGCAATCCCTTTGCCACACTGCCCATTCTCGAGTTGAATCCGAAGCATCCCTTGGTCTTGCGCCTGCGGGAAACCGCCGACGATGCGGCCTTCGCGGACCTGGCTCATGTGCTGTACGACCAAGCCATGCTGGCGGAGGGGGGCGAACTGGACGATCCGGCGATCTTCGTTCGCCGGGTCAACCGCCTGATCGTCGAAGGCCTGGCCGCACAGCCGAAAATCATCTTGAGTTGAGCGTGCTGTCACCGCAGTGGCTGTCGGCGAGCAACCCCGGCGAAGGTGAATCCGGCGACGACGCGTCGTTGCTCGACGCCTATTCCGGTGCGGTGATCGGGGCATTGGAGCGCGTGGCGCCGGCGGTGACATTCATCGAAGTCGTGCATGCCGGCCCGGCAGGCCGGCGCTCCCGCGGCCCCGCGCGCGGCAGCGGTTCAGGTTTCCTGTTCACACCCGACGGCTATCTCTTGACCAACAGCCATGTGGTTCATGGCGCGGAGCGGACTCGGGTTCGGTTGAACGACGACAGCCGCTTCAACGCCGACCTCGTGGGAGACGACCCGGACTCGGACTTGGCGGTGCTGCGCATCGGTTCGCCCGCCGCCTTGCCCTACGTGGAATTCGGCGATTCCTCGGCACTTCGAGTGGGACAGGTGGCGATCGCCATTGGCAACCCGCTCGGTTACTCGAAAACCGTGACCACCGGCGTCGTGTCGGCGCTGGGGCGCACCCTGCGCGCTTCGTCCGGCAGGCTGATGCATGACGTCATTCAGACCGACGCCGCGTTGAATCCCGGCAATTCAGGCGGGCCGCTGGTCGACTCGAAGGGGCGGGTGATCGGCGTCAATACCGCCATGATCCCGCAAGCCCAGGCGATTTGTTTTGCCACGGGAATCAACACCGCGAAATGGGTCATCGCGCAGTTGTTCGCCCATGGCAGGGTGCGCCGTGCCTATATCGGCGTGTCCGGCGCGACGGTGCCGATCGCCACCCGGGTGATGCGGCATTTCGGCTTGCAGAGTGCAACCGCGGTGCATGTTCTGGAACTCGTGCCGGGAAGCCCCGCGGCGGTGGCGGGGGTCGAGGTGGGCGATCGCATGATCGCGCTCGACGGCGTGCCGGTTCCTGGGATCGACGGGCTCCAGCGTTTGCTCGATTCGAGCCGGATCGGCCGCGAATGCGAGTTGCAGTTACTGCGTCGATCGAGTGTGATTCGTGTGAATATCCGTCCCTTGGAATTGCCCGCCCAGCCTGCCTGATCCAGGAGCCGCCCGATGAACCCACAAACGCATGCGATCAGCCTCGCGGTTCCGCCCGAACCCACCGATCATCTTCTGGGCTCGGAGCATGCACGCGTTACTCTGGTTGAATACGGCGACTTCGAGTGCCCGAGCTGCAAGGTTGCCGTGACCACGCCCAAGCTGTTGCTGGAGAAGTACCCCAACAAGATCCGCTTCATATTCCGGCACTTTCCCCTGCAAGATGCTCATCCGCACGCCTTCATGGCGGCAGAGGCCGCGGAGGCCGCCGCGGCGCAGGGGAAATTCTGGCCCATGCACGATGTGCTGTTCCAGAATCAGGCGCATCTCAAGGACAAGGACTTGTATCGGTATGCGGTCGACGTGGGCCTCGACATGGCGCGCTACACCGCGGAGATGGACGATCACATCTACCTGCAGAAGGTGCGCGAACACATCGAGGGCGGCCGCCGCAGCCATATTCGCGCGACCCCGACGTTCTTTCTCGACGGCGTGGTGCAGGACATTTCCTTCGGCATGAAGGCGCTGCACGACACCGTGGCCAACGCCATCGGGCGCAGCGGTTAGAGCGGTGGCTGGGCCCAGGTCAGCCGGGGCTAGCGGCTAGCTCCAGTCGCCGCCGCCGCCGCTGTCGCCGCCAAAGCCCCCGCCATCGTCCCAGCCTGAGCCGGGGTCGTTGACTCCAAAGTCGGAACCGCCCATGTCGGCGTTGCCCGCACCGGGCTCGTCGGCTTCGGCCGGGGGAATCACTCCGCCGCCGCGGCCGCCGTCCAGGAAGTGGTGAGCCAGCTCTTCGCCGGCGACCACGCCGGCGCCAACCGCAAGTCCGGAGGCAAGCCCGCCGGCGATCCCCGAGCCGATGCCGCCGCCCATCGGGGCGGGGCCGTAGCCAGGTCCATAGCCGGGTCCATAGGTTCCAGGCGCGCCGCCCGGTCCCACCCCGCCCGCCGGATACTGGGCATAGGGAGTGCGGCGGCGAAAGACCATCAGCAGGATGGCGACCACTCCGGCCAGAATCAGCAGAGTGCCCCAGGGAAATCGAGGTGCCGCCGGGACGGTCCTGATGAAGCCCGAACTCGCGACTCCGCCGCCCTGGCCGAGCTCCGCCTTCAGTTCCTGAACCGATCGGGGATTGGCAAAGGGCAGGCCGGGTTTCAATTGTTCCGCGGCGGCCAGCTCCGAGCGCGCAAGCGCAGTCTTGCCCGCCCTCGCGAACAACTCGGCCTGCACGTAGTGCGCCTGGGAGCTCTGCGGGTGGTCGGCCAGCACCTGGCTGATCATCTGCTGCGCTTGATCGGGATGACCGCTTCGTTCCGCGACGTAGATCTGATCCACCGTGGGGTCGTTGGCCGAGAATGCGGGCGAACTCAAGGCAATCGCGAATGTCGCGGTCGCGGCAAGGGTTGCAGCAGTCAGAAATCTTCGCATAACGAGCCCCCGATAGGTCGAAATGACCGTTACCAGGTTAGATAAGGGCGCTCC
>JBARBX010000229.1:0-1568 GCA_049793535.1 Steroidobacteraceae bacterium
GGCTGATGCCCATGGTGGCGGTCAGCGTGATCTCCTGCTCCCCGAAGACGAACGGCCGTGCCAATGCAGCCTGCACGCGCTGCGCCGCGACTTGCGCGCCGTCGGCCGCGGCCACCCCCGGCAATGCCAGCGCGAATTCGTCGCCGCCGGTGCGCGCGACCCAGTCGCCGCTGTCCTTGGATTGGGCGGGGTCGTCCTCCCGCGGGCAATTCTGCAGGCGATGCGCGACTTCTTTCAGCAATGCGTCGCCCAATGCCTGCCCCTGGGTGTCGTTGATGCGCGAGAAATTGTCCACATCGAGCATCAAAACGGCGACGCCGCGTTGCCGCGGCGCGGCCCACGCGACCTGCCGCTCCAATATTTGCAGCAGGCGCTGGCGGTTGGGCAATCCGGTCAGCGGATCGTAGTAGGCCAGGTAGCGGACCCGCGCTTCGCTCTCGCGCAATTGGTCCTGGGTCTGCTTGGCACGCACCAGAAACTTGACGCGCTGCGCGAGCAACATCGGGTTGATGCCCTTGGAGGAGAAATCGGTCGCTCCGGCGTTGTATGCCCGGTTCACCGATTCCATGTCGTCGAGACTGGTCTGCATCAATATGGGTACGTGACTGCAATCCGGCAACGCGCGCAGCGCGCCGCATACATCGAAGCCGCTCATGCCCGGCATGACCACGTCGAGCACGACGCAATCCGCGGGATCATCCCGGAATTGCGCCAGTGCCGCGGCGCCGTCGGCCGCCGTCAGGACGCGAAAGCCCGCCATTTCCAGCGCCGTGCCCACCAGCAACCGCGCTCCGGGGTCGTCGTCGACGACGAGTACCGTCGCCCGATTGGTGCCTTGAATTTCAGTGATCATGCCTGCCTCAACGCGGTGTTTGGTGACCGTTCGCGAGTCAGTGCCGTGCAGAATTCTTGGTACTCACGGCGGATGCGCTGCACCATCGGCGCGGCCTGGGTGATTCCGCCTTCCCGCACCAGCACCTCGCATTCCCGCGCGGCCATGGCGAGGCGCGTACCGCCGAGATTTGCCGTGCTGGATTTGAGGGTATGCACGGCCTGTGAAAGCGCGTCCGCCTGCAGATTCGCCGCCGCGGTCTCGATCGCGCGGATCAAGCTCGGGGAATGCTGCAGGTATAGATCGATCATCGAATTGAGCAGCGCAGGCTTGGCGAGCGCGGCGATATTGCGCAGTACGCCGGCGTCCACCAAGGGTACGCGGGACAGATCGCGGCGCTCGGCCTCGGGCAGCGCGCGCAGGGCCAACCAGCGCCGCAGCAGCGTTGCCAGCTGCTGCTGGGTGAAGGGTTTGCTGAGAAAATCATCCATGCCGGCGGCCAGGCACCGTTCGCGGTCTCCTTCCATGGCGTTCGCCGTGAGCGCGATCACCGGCACGCGCGGCGCACCCGAGGTTTGTTCACGGCGCCTGATCTCCGCGGTGGCCGTCAGTCCATCCATGATGGGCATCTGGCAATCCATCAAGACGGCATCATAGGTGGTGACATTCATGGTCTCGATCGCCAACCAGCCGTTCTCCGCGGCGTCGATCCTGCAACCCAGGCTTTCGAGCATGC
>JBARBX010000230.1:0-26824 GCA_049793535.1 Steroidobacteraceae bacterium
GCGCAGAGGCCGCAATCGGAAGAGACAGGCCTGCGATGAGGCTCAGCACTATCGCAAATCGATCATTCGCCAATCGACGCATCGGTTTTCTCCAGTTATCGCCGCAACTACCGGTGATATTGCCCGCGCCATGCCTTGGCACAGAAGGGCCACTTGGGGGAAATACTCTTGGATCACTCCCGCCGAGCGGATTCAGCGGGCAGCCGGGCAAGTGCGCCGGCCATCGCCGAGGCGCCTGCCTTCATCATGGCCGCAATCCCCTCGGCGGCCTCATGCGGCAGGACATCGGCCGTCCAAACCACCCGGCTGCCGCCGGCTTCCCGGGGATACACCTGTGCGGCCGCGTTGTAGTGGGTGATCCCCGAGGAGCCGCCCTGCGCGCTCCACACCAAACGACGCAGATCCTCGTTCATGGAGACGATGGGTTCAACGACGACCAAGCCGTTCGCAAACGTGACCCGCCGGCCGCCCGGAACGAGTTCCGTGGCGAGCACAAATCCCGGCACGAGGCGCGTATGCAACGCCCCTATATCGCGAATTGCATCCCACACGGCGGAAGGCGATGCATCCGTGGTGACTTCGACTGCTACGGTTGTCATGTGGGAATCATAGTGCTTGGCATCGCCCCACGACTTGGGGAAAATTGCTCTAATGGGCATCCGGACTCTGAAACAACGTATACCGACGCCGGACACGCCGTCCGGTCCACCGCGCCGCGCTCCCATCGCGCATCGGGAGCGGTGGTCGCTCGAGGAATGTGTATGCGTCGCCGGTCCCCACGACCGACCCTTCGAAGAGCGGCATCACGAGGCGCCGCCAGTGCCGAACGCTGTCGTTTTCGCCGCGCCACATTGCCGGCCATTGCGGATCTTGCGCCGATCTCTGTCTCACTCCAGCGTGCAACAGAGTCGGCATCGCCCCTCGCGCTGGAGGAACTGGTATTCGCCACCATCGAAGCCATGGTCCGGGCGGCGGGGACCAGCCACACACCGCCGCGCCGAGTGCGGTCGATGACCATGCGGAAGATGTCGACGGTAGTCGATTACATTGACGCCCATTTGTGCGCGGAGCTGAACTTGGGCGACCTCGCCGCGCTCGCGGCACAGAGCAAGTATCACTTTCTGCGCTCCTTCAAACGCGAGTGCGGCATGACCCCGCATCAATATATTCTGGGCCGTCGGCTACGGGCGGCGGCGCTGGCCCTGCGCGCCACGAACACGCCCGTCTCGCGAATTGCGCTTGACCAGGGCTTTGGCGACTTGTCGACCTTCAATCATGCCTTTCGCCGAGTCATGGGGGCCGCCCCGATGGAATATCGGGGTAAGTCCCCGAGGGCCAGCGACCCTGTAACCCTCTGAGATTTTCTCATGCGGCGCAGCCGCCAACGTGCTTAAATTTCTGGTTTGCCCAGCAACCCCAATTTGCGCGGATCCCCAGAAATGTCATATCAGCAGCCCCGCTGGCAGTGGGCATGGGATTCGATGGCGCTCGCCGGCTGCATGATTGCGATTGCCGCGCTCGCCTCCGTCTTGGTGCGCGCGGCGGGCGCGCAATACCCGCTTGACGCTACCCGAGTGCCCATGCCGTGGGTACCTCTGGGGATCGCCGTCGGCGTCCTGTACCTGCGCGGAGGCGACCGTTGGCCTGGCGTGCTCGCGGGCATCATCGGCACGGGCCTGGTGGTGGGAGGTATCCCTCCGGCGGCCACGGTCCTGCAGGGGTTGTCGGTCACGGTCTTCGCTCTCGGAGTCTGCGCACTGCTGGGTGTCTGGCGCGTGAACCCCGCGCTCGAACGCTGGCAGGACCCCTTGTTGCTGTGGCTGGCCGCTGCGATCGGCGCGACCGCCATGAGCTGCGTCGCGGCCACCGCCGTACTGGCGGCTGCCGGCTTCCAGGTGGATCGGGCGGGTCACGGGTTGGCGCGGGCCTTGCTCGACGCGAATGGGCACCCTATTTTTCGCTGGCCACTGCTGGTGTTTGCCGCGTGTTGGTCGGCGAACTGGACCAGCGGCATCGCACTCGTGGTACCGGCACTGCGTTTACTGAATGGTGCAACCTGGAAAACGCTGCGCCGCCGGTTCCGAGAGATGTTGGTCATGACGCTCATCCTGGTCGGTTGGGCGATCGCGGCCCTGCTGCCGCTGCCGTGGTTTGCCAGCCTGCCACTGTGCCTCGTGGCCCTGGTCCTGGTCACTTGGTCCGCGATCCGTTTCGGGGCGGCGGTGGCGTCGTTGATTCCACTGGCGTTGGCGCTCATCGAAAGTGCCGCGTTCATCGCCGGCCGCGGGCCTCTGCAAGCCCGGCCGCAGGACGCCATCTGGGCCGTGTGGACGTTCATTCTGATCATCTCCTTGCTCGGCATGCTGATCACCTCGCTGCTTGCGGAGCGTGACGCGGCCCACCGCCGACAGGCGGTGTCGGAAGTGCGCTATCGCGTGTTGTTCGAGTCGAGCCCGCGGCCGCTGTGGGTCTACGATCCCACCAACCTACGCATATTGATGGTCAATGAGGCGGCCGTGCGCCTGTATGGCTATTCGCGCGAGGAGTTCAGCGCCCTGGGCGTGCGGCACCTGGATGCGCGGGAGGCGCTCAGCACCACAGGACCCCTGGGCCTCGCGACGGACCCGGATGAGGGCGAGCACAGGCACCGCACGCGCAGCGGCGCCATCATCGAGGTCGAGCTGCATTCCGAACTCATCGAGTTCGACGATCGCCCGGCGCGACTCGTGTTCAGCAATGACCTGACCGACCGCAATCGCCTGCGCGGCGCGCTGCTGGATGCTGCAGACCACGCCGAACGGCAGCTCGGCCGGGAGCTGCATGACGGGCTCGGCCAGGATTTGGTGGCGCTGTCACTGATCGCCCGCGCCGAGACTGACCGGGTCAGCAAGGGCGGGGCACCCGAGCTCAAGGCGCTTGCGCTCATCGAGAGCGTGGCGCTCAGGGCCGTCGAGAACTGCCGCGGCATCGCGGGCGGGCTTTCCGCACTCACCGAGACCGGAGGGGATCTGTACGCGGCGCTGCGCCGCCTGCCCGTCCGGTTTCGGCACGACGGCCCGCCTGCCATCACGGTGACGACCGAGGGCGATGCGCCGCTCGCGTTGCCCGAAGGCGCGCAAGATCACATCTTTCGCGTCGCCCAGGAAGCCCTCACCAACGCGGTGAAGCATTCGGGGGCACGACGCATCGACGTTTTCCTGGGGGTGACCCAAGCGGCCATCAAGCTCACGGTGCGCGACGATGGAATCGGTCTCTTGCCGAGTTCGGCGCAGAGCGGTGGCCTCGGTCGAGCCTCCATGCGCCATCGGGCATCGGCGATCGGCGCACGTCTGTCCGTGTCGAGCGCCATTGGCGGCGGTACCGAAGTGCGCCTCGACTGCCCCCAGCACGCCAAGGCGAGAGAGGAACGCGGTTGGGCGTGAGCATTGTGGTATTCGCTACACCACCTCAAGTACAATCGCGGGGTCAATTGGCAATTTTCGCCGCTACTTGAGGAGACACAGATAACTGCATGAACAAGTCCAATTCGTCTTCCATCCCCACAGCGCCGCGCGTCATTCTTAAGCTCAAGACCGCCGCGCGCAAGTCCCCGCGAGAAAGCAAGACCCCACCGATCGCAGCGGCCCAAAACGCCAGCAAGCTGAAACCCGGTGCTCACTGGGCCGACGATTACAAGGAGCGCATGCAAAAGGATATGGATGCCCTAGCGCGCTGATAGTTGTCGCTCGCTCTCGCTCATGCGGAGGCAACCGCCGGCGCGTAGGCACGTCGATTGATCCGCAGGACCAATATGGCGCCGATCACGCACAAGCCGCCGGAGATCATGGTCGCCATTGTGTAGGTTCCAAAAGTACTGCGCAGCATACCCGCCCCCAAGGCGGCGAAGGCGGCGCCCAATTGATGGCCTGCGAACACCCAACCGAATATCACAGGGGCATCCGTGCTGCCGAACACGTCCGTGGTGAGACGCAAGGTCGGCGGCACCGTGGCAATCCAATCGAGGCCGTAGAACAGCCCGAACAGGGGCAGGCCCAAATACTGGTACCCGAAGGCGAGCGGGAGAAATAGCAGCGCAAGTCCGCGCAGACCGTAGTACCAAAACAAAAGAACACGGTTGTTGAAACGATCGGACAACCACCCCGACAACGTCGTACCGAACAAATCACACACACCCATCATGGCGAGCATGCCGGCGCCACGAACCTCGGACAGCCCATAGTCGCCGCACATCGCGATGAAGTGCGTGCCGATGTATCCGTTGGTGCTTGCGCCGCAAATGAAGAAGGTAAGGAACAACAGCCAGAAGTCGCGGAATTTCGACGCCTTTTTCAACGCAGCGAATGCGATGCCGATGGGATTGGCGTTGCTTTGGACCGTATCGGCCGCCGCATCGTCCACCTCACCCAGGCGGCGCAATCCTATCGCTGAAGGCTTCTCCGGCAGGAGCAGCGCCACGATGGGCAGCACGATCGCCGCGGCAATGGCCACCAGCTCCACCAGCGTCTGCCATCCGCGATGTTCCGCGACCCAGGCCATCAGCGGCAGAAACGCCAGTTGTCCCGTCGCCGAGCTCGCCGTGAGTACTCCCATCGCGAGCCCTCGATGTTGCAAGAACCACCGATTCACGACCACGGCACCCAGGGTCGTCGATGTGGCCCCGGTCGCGCTGCCGACCAGCACGCCCCAGATCACCACCAGCTGCCAGGTCGAGTGCATTCTGCTCGACAGTGCGACGGCGCTCGCCAGCACCGCCAGAGCCCCCAGTACCGTTCGGCGCATCCCGAAGCGCTGCATGGCGGCAGCCGCAAACGGGCCCATCAGTCCAAACAGCGCCAGATTGATCGCCAACGCCATCGATATGCTGGTGCGCGACCAACCGAAGCCCTTTTCCAGCGGCACCAACATGACGCTGGGCGTCGCGCGAATGCCCGCCGTCACCACCATGATGAGGAAGGTCACCGCAATGACCACCCACGCGTAGTGAAAGCGATGTTTGGTCCAACCGGCTATGGGATGCATCGGAAACTCGTTCTGTGAATGCGTTCGCAATCTGTTACAGCTCGGTAACAACCGGTTTGCATATTAGTTACCGCTCGGTCACAATGTCAAGCCTGTTGCAAAAGAGCGTCACTATGGTTGTCCGTCGTAAACGAAGGACCCGCGCGATTACCGCGGGCGCGATGGCGCACACGCAGATCCTGGACGCCGCCGAGAACCTGTTTTACTTCGAGGGCGCCCGCAACGTCGGGGTCGATGCGGTCGTGAAGCGCGCGGGCGTCAACAAAATGAGCCTGTATCGCCAGTTCGAATCGAAGGACGGCCTTCTGCGGCACTATTTGTTGCGCAGAGACCAGAAGTTCTGGGCCTATTTCGACGCGAGCATCGACAAGCACCCGGGTGCTCCCAGACACCAACTGCGCCAGCTTTTCCTCGACCTTGCGCAGAGGACGTCCGCTCCGAGGTATCGCGGCTGCCCATTCGTCAATGTGGCGGCGGAGTATCCCGATCGGTCGCATGTGGCGCGCCGCATGGTGGCGGACAACAAGGCGCGCCTACTGCATCGCCTGACCGAGTTGGTGAACGCGGCGGGGGCACAGGATGCGCCATTGTTGGCGAAGTCGCTGGCGTTGCTGATCGAAGGCGCGTACGCCGCCAGTCAGACCTACGGGCCCGAAAGTTCCGTGATGACCGCGCTGCCCATGGCGGCGGAGGTATTGCTGGATGCAGCGATCGTGGACACGACGCGAGTGCGCATGCCGCGCAACCGGCGGTCGTGAGCGTGCCACCGTCACAGATCGAACGGCTGCGTGAGCAGGGGTTTGTGGTGGTGCCGGGATTCGTCCCGGCCGACGCACTCCGCGAGCTCAACGACGTAGCACGCAAACAACTGGCTGCCCGTGCCGATCCGCTCGAGTTCGAAGCCGATCTGCAATATCCCGGCGCACCGCTGTCGCGCACGGCCCAGGGTGGCGAGACCGTGCGCCGGTTGCTCGACGTCTACGGTCGAGACCCTGTGTTCGCGCGCTGGGGCAAAGCGCCTGACCTGCGTGGGTGGATGGAGGCCTACTTCGGCGAGAAAGTTCTGATGTCGCGTGTCCATCACAATTGTCTGATGACCAAGCATCCCCGTTACGGCAGCCTGACGAACTGGCATCGGGACATCCGCTACTGGTCGTTCGAGCGCGAGGACCTGGTCTCCGTCTGGCTCGCGCTCGGCGAAGAGACCGTCGACAACGGCGCATTGTGGCTCGTGCCGGGGTCACACCGGATGGTGTTCGAGCCCGATCGATTCGACTCGGCGAGGTTCTTTCGCCCGGATCGCGCGGATAGCGCCAAGATCATCGCGACCGCCGAGTCGCCGCGGCTCAATCCGGGCGATGCGCTGTACTTCCACTGCAACACCCTGCACTCGGCCGGCAGGAATCTCAGCGACGCGGTGAAGTTTTCGCTGGTCTTCACCTACCACGGCCAAAGCAACGCTCCGAAGCAAGGCACGCGATCGACTTCCAAGGCGGAAGTCCCGCTGGACTAGATTCGTCGCAACGGGCGCGCCCGCTAACCTTTCGGCGTGCTCACGCGACGCGCATCCACGCGCCAGGGCTTGCCGAAATAAATTAGCTGAACGCGCAGCCGATCGCCTTCGCGGCTGATCCAAGAAGGTAAAAACGCGCGTTTCCCACCCAAGCCCATGGTTTCGGCCACGCACATCTCGTCGGCCGCCGCCTGCGCGGTGATGCGTGATCCGCCGAAATCGGCGTGCAGCGCACAGGCTTCCAGTGAAAGCCACTGTGCCGCATCGAATGCCGGGGCCTTCACCGTCGCGTCATTCACAGATGGCTTCAAGGTAAAGGGAATGAGCTGGATTGAATTGTCGTTGGGTACCCGCGAAATGTTCATCGCCCAAATTGCATCAAGGGAGGTGTCCGATCCGGCCGACTGTGCCACGGCGGGATCGACATCCATGTGCACGCGCCATAGCTCCCAGTCCGCTTGCTGAGTCGGCTCGATGGTGATGGTGACGTGCTGCGGAGGGGGCTTCTCCCCCATTGCCTTGCCGTGGGCCACTTGCGCCGAGTTCTCGTAACGTCCGGTCAACAAAAGACCGAGGTCGGCGGCCGAAACGTCGGCGACTTCGCGCTGGGCGGCGGCGTGCGCCGGCTCGCTCGCGGCGAGCATGACCAAAACCATTGCCATCGGCAGTCGAAGTGGCAGGCCGATTGTGTCTATTTCCATCGCATTTCTCCCGGAAATCCATGCGTGCCATAAATGACAGTTAGAATCGACTTTGCACTTCCAAAAAGACGCTACGGCCTGATTCGACTCCGGTGGACCCGAGCTGAAGAGGTGCGGCTGTCGTACCGAATTCAAGATGATGCGGATGAAGGAGATTCGATCCTGTGAGCGCACATGTTATCGCGCGCGACGCTGTCCAGCTTACATGCGCATTGAGTTCGGTGTAGCTGGGCGAGGCGGGGCTTGGCAACGCGCCGATATGACGCAGATCCAGATATAGCAAACCGCGGCGGGCAAAGGTCATCGTCGAGCGCAGAGCGATTTGATAACTGGGGTCATCGCCGGCGATCGGAATACCCCCGATGTCGCTGCTACCGGGGTCGAAATGCAGGTTTTCGTGCAGCCAGTTCCCGCCGGCGCTCATCCGCCACCACTCGCTCACCTGGTAATTGCCCCAGGCTTCGAGTCCATAGGTATCGCCGGACATCCCATTGGCGAACGTCAAGGGGAATGCGGGGCCCGGTGAGTATTGGGCGTTGCGAAGTTCGCTATACACGTTATAAAACGTCGAGATCGACAGCGAACTCTTCGCCGAGAGCTGCGAGCGGTAGCCCAGTTCATAGGCGGTCAGTCTTTCATCCTGAAAGTCTCCACCCCGGAGGAGCACGACGGGACCGACCTCCTCGAACAGATCCCGGTCGATCCGCGACGGCGCGCGCACAGCCTGCGATACGGCCGCCCACAAGAGATTGCCGTCGGATACCTTCCAGGAAAGGCGAGCGTCCGGCAGCAGCTCGCCGTGGGTGTAGGCATCATGCTCGTACTTGGTCCCGACGATCAGCTTGACTGTCCGGCTCAAGGAGATGGTGTCCTGGAGAAACGCATTGGAGTAGTCCAACGTGCGCTGCGGCGGCAAAAACACCACAAAGGTGTCGTCTTCGGTCCGCACACCACCGCCCCACACGATGCTTTGACGGCTTCCCCAGGCAAACGCGTGTTGGACATCGAGGTCGTAGGTATTGAGTTCATCAGA
This sequence comes from Steroidobacteraceae bacterium, assembly GCA_049793535.1. GTDB lineage: Bacteria > Pseudomonadota > Gammaproteobacteria > Steroidobacterales > Steroidobacteraceae > Bog-1198. The sequence goes on from JBARBX010000230.1 coordinate 8,267, forward strand.
TCCAACGTTCGGGATCATGGTCCGGGTGTAGTCGTAGTAAGCCTGAACCTGCAGGGAAGACGCCTCCGAAAAGGCGTGGTTCCAGCGCGTGAGCAGGTTGTGACCGGAAACCGTCTCATCGGCGGATGGAAGTTGCCCTTCTTCCGAACCCGTGTAGAGGTCGCCCTGCAACGTCACCAGATCTCCCGCCGGCATCCACTCGACACGAAATCCACCTTGAGACTTCTGCCATGCGTCCCGTGCATTCGTTCCGGTGGCGGTAAGATCGTCGCCGTAGTGGAATGAATCCACATAAGCGCGGTAGCCCACCTCGCTGCCCGCCTGACCGCCATATTGAACGCTACCCCTCTGTTCGAGGTTGCCGCCGCCGACGCGCAGCGATCCATCCTGCGTTTCGCTGGCCTTGCGCGTTGTGATGTTGATGACCCCGTTCACCGCGTTGGCGCCCCAGAGGGTTGCGCCGGGGCCGCTGATGACTTCAATCCGCTCGATATCCTCCGGCAGCACGTCCTGGACATCCCACGACACGCCGGAGTGGTAAGGCGTATAGACACTACGCCCGTCAATGAGCACCAACAGCTTGGAGGCGGCCGGGCCATTGAAGCCGCGCGCCGTGATCGCGAAAGAACTCGACGTGATCTGCGCAACCTGCAGGTTCGGGGCCAGGCGCAAAATGTCGATTAAACTTCTCGCGCCGGAGTTCAAGATTTCCTCGCGCGTGATGACATAGACCGCGGCGGCGGCATCGCTCAGGGGCTCGGCCCTTTTGGAGACGGAAGTGATTTCAAGATTCATCAAGTCCTCGATGCTCAAGGTCTTGAGTGAACTCGTGGCGAGGGTATCGCTTTGATTGCCGGACGCCGCATCCGATCTGTGGGCGAGAAAGATACAAAGAGAGATTGCCACGCTGGCAATCCCGCGGGCGACTTTGGGTTGCGCGCCGCGATGGCAATCCGTCGCACGACTTAGCGTCACCGAAACATCCTTTGCGCAGGGCAAAGCTTTGCGCACGTCACAGACGTTACCATGACTTGCAATCAGGTGAAAAGCGCCGACGTTCCTCTCACTATTGGTGACGGTCTGCCAAGAATCGTTCAGGTTTTCCCTTAAGCCGCGCTATGTGCGCTTAAAGTTCGAGGCCCGGCAGTTCAGCGCGGTTTGTTCGCTGCTCCCAATCGTTTAAATGTCATCACCCAATTGGTTTCCCAAGTCTTGCCCGCATCATCCGAGAATGTCTACTCGAATCGTGCCGAATCCGGCGTGATGTCCGTGAAACTGTTTCGAACAAGAATCATTCTGTCATTGAATAGTTCCTGATCGACAAATACCCCACGGCCATTTTCAAACTGCCCTACCGTGGGCACGCCCAGAATCCCCGTCTTGCCGTTGGCCCAATTGAGGCTCCACTGATGAGATTGGGGATTGTAGAGACGCAAGCCAACGCCTTCGATATGCGCGATACATGCGTCTTCCAAGTGCCCATATTGAAGTCGAAATCGTGTTGCCCGTCTCGCTCCGCTCCCCGCTGCGTTTGTGGAAACGCCCGAGGAGATTGCACGAGAAGCCCGAGCACGCTCGATAGAAAAAGAGCTCCGACACGCTGAAACGATTTCATTGTCCCCCCCAAGACTGATGACTCAACTCCGGCCACGGCCCCGCAGCTCGCATGGACAACCCGTATGGCGAGGTGTTTGTGTGCCGATACTGCTGGAGCAGCGGCTTATCCTGAAGGGCCACTTTTGAATCAAATAGTCGGGCCACTCTCGATCGCGGTGCGGAGACACGGTCGACGGCCCAAACACAACGCCGGGGCCGTCGCCGGCTTATTTTCCCGTTTCAGCGGCAATGAACGGCTGCCAGGTTCCGCAGAAGTGTTCCCATCTGAAAGTCAGCGAGGGATGCGGGACCTTCGGGCCCGGTATCAGATCCTGGACCACCCCGAAGAAATTGAACGGCAGCCAGGGTGCGATGTGCCTCGGCCGGTTGGGGTCTCCCGTCCTCACGAAGTTCGCCCAGTAGGTTTTCATCTGGCCGGCAAGCTCCTGTTCGTGCGCGCTGAGCGGCGACTCGAAATTGAACAGGAACTGAAGCTCGGAGCCGTGTTCCGACGCGGTCGGGAAGCCGTACACATCGTTGGGTGGCTTGATCGGTGTACCGAACCCCGAGAGAGGCGGTGCATTGGGATCGTTGAACTCGTAGCCGAACACCGCAACGAAGCGCGAAAGGTCGATGTTGGAATCCGATCCATTGCAGGCGAATACCAAGTCGGTAAAAATCTGCGAGAGGGCCTCATCCGAACTGGGTGCACCGTTCGGCAGGAAGGGATCCGGAAAATCTTTCAGCGGATACTCCTGCGCGACTTCGGCATCGAAGTTCGCGGTGTTGCCGGCGGCCGGAAAGCCGAGCCCGCTGAGGAACAGGCTGATCTCCTGCGAATAGGTGCAGACGGCCGGGGTGCCGGTGAACGGCGGCGTGGCACAGAGGCTGTTGGCAAAACTTAAGTCAAAATTCGCCGGGCCGCCTGCCGCCTGGACGTTAACCAGCGTACTGGAGAACGGAAAATCGAGCGGCTCGAACAGCCTGCCCTCGTTGGCATTCGTGCCCTGGAGAACAGGGACGCGGATGAAATCCCCGGTCGAGAATGCCTGCTCCAGGGAATTCGGCAACACTCGCGTACCGAAATCCGGTGAAATGCCATTGGCCCCAAACACCGCACCCTGCGCCGCGAGAATACTCGCGACGGGCGCCGCCCGCAGACACGCAGCATCACTGGGTTGGGTACAGCCCAGGACTTCATCGAAGGCAGCACCGAAAACCGCACCATAGACGTCCCTGGATGGAACGCTATGCAGCATGTACGCTCCGCTCTCGATGATGGCGCTGCGATACAGATCGGTCCCCGTCATGGTGGAGGCGAGAAGGCTTGAAACACTCAAGCCGCCGGCGGACTCCCCGCCGATGGTCACCTTGCGGGGATCGCCGCCGAAGCCACGGATGTTGTGCTGCACCCACTGCAACGCCAATTGCTGGTCCATCAGGCCGTAATCACCCGCATCGCCGGTGTTTTGGAAGAAATTCGGACCCGCAGCAAGCAGCCCGGGTTCGACCAACCAACCAAGCGCGCCCAGGCGATAGTTGATGGTCACCACGATGATGTCATTCTCCGACACCATGACCGAAGGGTCATACTGCGCGCCGGTACCGCTGACCAGCGCGCCGCCATGAATCCAGAAGAATACCGGCAGCCGCGAGTGCGCATTCGCCGTTGCGGGAACGTAGACATTCAAGAAGAGGCAGTCTTCTGATTGCGGCAGCGGCGCGGTGCTCCCTGCCTGCGGACACGCCGGTCCCGGAAATGCCGCAGCGCTGGTGCCCGCGGATGCACTCGGTGCTTGCGGAGGCGCCCAACGCAGCACCCCTACCGGAGCTGCTGCGTAGCGAATACCGAAGAAAACATCGACGCCGGACAGACTGGGCGACGCTACGCTGGTGAAGGTGCCCGTGTCGGTGGTAACAGTGGGTGCCGCGTCGGCTGCGGCAACCGGCAGGACAGTCGCGGTGACCATGAGAATGATAACGATTAAGCGGCGCGGAGTGCCACTTGGTCTTCCCGGTACCCGGAGATGGTATTGTTTCAGCGCTGACATCATATGTGTTCCTTTTAATGAGCCTTGAAAATAGCGCGCGCCAGCATTCTAGTCCGCGTCGAGCGCTTGGCAAATGACAGAACCGCAGCGCGGCCGCGGCGGCGCCGCGAGTTCCACGATGCAGTATTGATTGCAACACTACGATTCAACCGAGCCACCGCATTAGACAACGGGAAGGGTCGAGCGCCTGCCATGTCCGAGTTCGAAGTCAAACATTTGCTGGATACGGAGACTGTGGCGCTGCGAAACATCCGGTGCAGCGGTGCTTGCCGTCATCGCAGTGCGGAAGAATGTGTGTCGACCACGCATCTGGTGTTCCCGTATCGCGGCGTTTACGTGCGGCACGTGGGCAGCGATCAAGCGGTGGCCGATGCCAACCACGTGCTTTTCTTTAACGCCGGCGAAGGCTACCAGGTCAGTCATCCGATCACCGGAGGCGATGCCAGCCTGTCGCTCGGCCTGTCGGGACTCGTCCTGAGTGAATTGGCACCCCGCTCTCTGTTGAATGATGACGGAAAATTCGGATTCCGCCGCCAGTATCAGCGCATCGACCCCCGCGCACAGGCCTTGGTCGCGCTGCTGCGGCATAGCCTGGACAATGGAAGCATTGAGCCGCTGGAGGCCGAAGGCCTGTTGCTGACCCTGGTGTGCCGCAGCCTGGGACCTCGCACCTCGCACACGCCGGGAGCGAGTCATGCGCGCCGCCGTCTCGCGGACCGTGTCAAAGTGCTGTTGGCCAGCGATCTTTCCCGGCGCTGGACGCTTGCGGACATCGCGGCGGAAATCCGCGGCTCGCCGGTCTATCTGACGCAGGTGTTCCAACAGGTCGAAGGCATCCCCCTGTACCGCTATCATCTACGGCTGCGTCTCGCGCGAGCCCTCGACCTGATTGCGCGGTACGACGATTTGTCCGCGTTGGCCGCGGACCTGGGCTTCTCCAGCCACAGCCATTTCGCCGCGGCTTTCCGCCAGGCCTATGGCCGATCGCCGACGGCCTTCAAGCAGTCTGCCCGGCGCTAAAACCACTAAAGATTTCGACAGCGATCCCCGACCAGAGATGGTCTCCTAGGCATGCCCGTTGGGCTACCCAAGGAGATGTTGATGAGCGAGAAAATGTTCAGAACCCTGCATGAAGGCCCCGGTCCACTCATGCTACCCAATGCCTGGGATGCGGGCAGTGCGCGCTTGATCGAAGGCTTGGGAGCGAAGGCGATTGCGACGACGAGCGCAGGCCTCGCGTGGTCGCGGGGATATCCCGATGGTAACGCTCTACCGGGCGATCAACTCATGGCCGCAACGCGCGCTATCGCTCGCGCGATTCGGGTGCCGCTCAGCGTCGACATCGAGGCCGGTTATTCGGATGATGCACGCGCGGTGGCACGGCTCGTCGTCGCTATCCTGAATCTCGGCGCCGCAGGCATCAACCTCGAAGACGGTGTCGACTCACCGGATCTCTTGTGCAAAAAGATTGAAGCGGTCCGGGAGAGCACAGCACACTCAGGGGTCGACCTGTTCATCAACGCGCGCACCGATGTCTACCTGCGCGGCATCGCTACCGGAAAGGCGGCCGTCGAGGAGGTCATCGACAGATCTGCACGCTATCGCGCCGCCGGATGTGACGGCCTGTTTGTTCCCGGACTCTCAGACGGCGGCGCCATGGCGGCGATTGCGGCAGCGATCAAACCGATGCCGCTCAATGTCATGGCCGTCCCCGGTCTGCCGTCTCTCGAAGCGCTTCAGAGGTATGGTGTTCGGCGCCTGAGCGCGGGTTCTGCAATCGCCCAGGCGGCGTTGGGTTGCACCCAGCGTCTAGCGGCCGGGTTCCTCGAGGGCACCTTGGGTGAATTGTTCCGTGAGGCGGAAGAGTACGGCGCACTGAACAGGCTCTTTGCCGGCATCGCTCATGACTAGGCCGAATTGCCGGACGCCAGTCTCAACCTCCCCCGTTTGTCGTTACCCTACTTTGTCGACACCGTCATCGCATCGAGCAACGCCGCTTCGCCTTTGACCTCAAACGTGAAGGTCGATCCTGCGGGTAAGGTCCAATAAGCGTCTGCGCTTTTGACGACTTCCTTTCCATCGATCACCGTCTTGATCTTGCCGCTGCGCATCTGGAACAGCATGAACTCGTCGACGCGAACGGTCTGCGGTCCCAAGGATCCGTCAATCGACCAGCGGTGCATTCCAACCTTCAACGAAACCGTTTTGCCCTGCTTGGTAGTGAGCGTGAGTGGCGCCTGAAATCCTTCGCGTACACGGATAGTTTTCGCCACCTCCGCGGTTGCTGCCGCCGGCGGCGGAGGCTGTTGCGCCCAAGCACTCGGCAGGGCGGCCCATGCGGCCAGCATGCAGGCCGCCGTCAGAGGAAGTCCGTTGCGAATCATCATCAGGGTCTCCTTGCGCACGCTCAATTCGCCTCCAGCATGAATACCTTGCCACCCACATCCGCCACCATGACGCGATCCCCCACGAGCACCGGTTCGCCGAAAATCCCGGTCGCGCCCGGCAGCGCAATATCGTTCAGCACCGTGGGGTCTGGAACCAACCGAACCACGGACCCGAGCGCACCCAGGATGGCGCAAATCGGCGTCGGCACGCTGGGATCGCTGCAGCGCCAGCCTGCGGGAGGCACGACCTGTGGATCTGCAATCACCACCAAATGACCCTCGACGGTTCCGACATAGACGATTCCATGCGTGATGGTCGGCGGCCCCAGCGGATACGTGGCGAAGCCGCTGGTGGCCGGCACGTCCTTGATCCATCGCACGCGGCGATTCTCCGGAGCACACACATTCAGCGCATGCAGCTGCCGGTAGCCCGCCGTCAGATTCGTGGTGGTATCGAGACCGCCAACGGTGGCGACGTACACATCGCCCCAGGCGGCTCCCGGACGTTTGTAGTCGGTATCGCCGTGAACCGTGCCGTCCGCGGTGGTAAAACCGCCCGTGGCCCAGGGTCCCGTGGGAAATGCCCACCGCACGCTTCCGGTGTGGGCATCGACCGACCATGCCCAGCCGTCTTTCTGCTGCGACGTGACGAGGCGGCCGCAACTAGTGTCCATGACGACCGCACCGGCGGCCCAATCGGGATCATCGTCAAGGGCGTACGGCACCGGCTGGTGCTGCCAGACGACTGCGCCGGTATTCTTGTTCAGGCGCAACAGGCTCAAGCCGTAATTGACCGCGGGCTGGGTAGGATTCCCATTCGCGGTGTTGCCCGTCGTGACGAATACGTCTTCCCAAGCGGTGGGTGAATTCCAGATTCCGCCGCCTCGGGTGCTGGTGGACACGTAGTTGAATGCGGTGTCGAGGGTTCCGTCGTCGAGACGCACCGCCACCATCCTGCCGTTTTGAATAGGATTGTCGCAGTGGTCGGCGATACCGATGTACACACGATCGTGAAAGACGAGAGGGGCCGAATAGCCGATCTGCTCATGGAAATCATTGAATCCGCTGCCGGTGACCCGAGCGACCACCGGCGATTCCCAGAGCAGAGTGCCATCGTGCGCATCGAGCGCAATCAAGTGCCCGTCGCCCAGGTGCAGGCCCGATGCACGATCCGGCGCGCCAAAAATGACGGCGTCCTTGCCTTTCACGTGCCCAAAGGCGGCGCTCGAGGCGATTCCAAAGCTGGACGGATTACAGGTGAATGTCGAGGTCAGCGGCGTACTGCTCGGGTACTGCCACAGGACCGCGCCGGTCTTTTCGTTCAATGCGTAGAAAAATCCGTTGCCGTTGCCAATGTAGACTTTGTGATCGTGCACGATCGGCGAGCTGAAAAAGCCGGCCGCCCCGCCCGGCGAAAATGTCCAGATGACTTTCAGGCTGGCGATTTTCGCCGGATCGGAGAGCGCGGAACGCTCTTTCTGATTGCCCGAGCGCTCTTCGTCGTGACGAAACGTCGACCAACTCTTGTCGCAGGATGCCAGCGCGCCGGATACCAGCACCAGTGTCGCGGCCATCGTAACCGTTGCAAATCTCATCTCCGCCTCCTTGCACCTACGGTATGAATATCCGCGCGCGCAGCACGAGCGGCGTGATGCCGCGGCTTTCCAATGAACAGGTGGCGTCCTGGCCCAAGGAGACTGACGTGCCCTGCGATAGCTCTTGGGACTTGTCGCCCACGGTCATTTTCCCCTCGCCGCCGAGCACTTCGAGAACCGCGGCACCGGGCAATGACACCTTGTCGGCGGTGCGTCCGGGGCTCACGAAGAGGTCACGCACTTCGATGCGCATGCCGTCGGGTCCCGGCGCCTCGAATACCGTGCGCGTCAGCAGATTTTTCCCCGCTTTCTGGTAGGGATTCTGCGCAGAGTAGGAGGAAAAGTTGGACTCGCCGGCGCTCGCCTCCGCCAAGAGCTGCGTGGTTTGTCTTTCCGGCTCCTTGCCGCAGCCGGCTTGCAAACCCAGCAATATCGCGAACGCCACTCCCAAGGGCAAACTGATAATGCGCTGCATCACATTCCCCATTGCATCCGCCGCAATATGCATTGCTTGGATAGTGTCGGTGGGCGGGGAATCGTTACAGACTTTTTTTGGCGTCTACACTGCGCTAACTGGACATGGGGGGTCGAGCTTGCACACAATCATTTCACGCCAGGGCTTTGCCGGCGCTGCTTGAATTGCGTACGCCATCATCTTGAGGGGAGCTGGAGGGATCCATCCGGACACAATTGCGCCCGGCATGCTTGGCTGCGTACAGCGCTGCGTCAGCACGTCGCAGCACCGTGCTGACGGTGTCCCCAACGCTCGAAGTCGTCACGCCGATGCTGACGGTAATGCGTCGCTCGCCCAGCCAGCGCTCCAGGTCGATCGCGGGTACTTGTGCACGAATCGAATCCGCCACGCGATACGCGTCCTGCAGGCTGGTGCCCGGCAGCACCACGACAAATTCTTCGCCGCCCAGTCTTCCCAGAAAAGCAGGTTGCGCCACCGCATTGCGCAGGTGACTCGTGAGCAGCCGCAACGTTTCGTCACCAGCCGGATGTCCGTGCCGGTCATTGATGCTCTTAAAATAATCGATATCGACCAGCAGAATCGAGCACGGCGGCGCATCGCCACGCTGCAATAGCGCTTCCAGGTGGGTCAACACCGCCCGACGGTTGGGCGCGCCGGTGAGTTCGTCGGTCATGGCCAATGTATGCAGGCGCTGCGCGCCGCGCCGCTGCCACAGTGCCATGATCGTCAGCAGGCCCAGCAGCGACAGACTCAATACAATGACGGTCGTCTGCAGGGTGTTCGCGCGTCGCTCCTCGGCCAAGGCCTTCTGGCCCGCCGCGTTCTGACTGATCAACAGGGCATTTGCCTTTTCCGTGTTAGCCGTGTCGAATTCCACTTTGAGCGTCGCAAAGCGCTGATCGAGCTGATTGTGCAGAAGTGTTTCCGCGATCGCCTTTGCCTCGCCGCGATACAAGTAGGCACTACGCCATTCACCGAGCTGGGCATCCACTGTCGCCAGCTCGTCGTAGGTGGTGCTCAATTCTTCGAGCGAATCGGCCTGTTTGAACACCTTTTCAGACTGCTCGAGCGCCAATACGGCTTCCGTCCCCCGCTGAAGTTGCCGCAGCGCCGTACCGCGCGCCAATTGAATTTGTGCGCCCTGCCGAGCGTTCGGGGTCAGGCGCTCAAGGTCCGCCGCGCGCTCTAGCTTGGCTAAAGCGCCCTTCGGATCCCCGGTGGAGTTATCGACGGAGGCGAGCCCGAGTAGAGCATAGGCCTCACCGCGGCCGTACTTGAGCTCTCTGCTAAGCGCCAGACAACCGGAGAAAGCCGTGCGCGCCGCATCCCATTCACCTAATTTCTGACGTGCCCGGCCGAGATTGTAGAGCGTCACGGCTTCGTCGCGGCGCAATCCAGCAGCGTGTTGCTGGGTGCGTGCTCGCTCATATATCTGCGCGGCCTGCTCATGGTCGCCCATACGATTATAGATGGTGGCAATAGTGTTCATGACGGTCAGGGCGTACTGCGGCATATTGATACGCTCGTATAGCTGCTGCGAACGCCGCACATCAGTCATACCCGCCGCGAATTTGCCCTGCAGAGCGCGTAAATAGCCGCGCGAGAACAGTGCCTCGGCCAGCATCTGCTCGTCATTCGCCGCCGTCGCGGCGGTGACGGCCCCATCGAACGCCGTCTCGGCTCCCGCGTAATTGCCGGCGGTCTCCAGCGTCTCGCCCTGGCACGTGAGCACGCCCGCGCGCAGACCCTTGCGCTGCGCCTGGCCGAGCAGTGCGGTAGCAGCGGCAATCTGCTGCATGGCGGCGCTGCCATCACGCTCAGAATAGTAGTCGCATAACAGCAGTCGGGCACGAATTTCGAGATCTGCATCTGGATGTAGGCGAATCAGTGCGAGCGCCTGTTCGGCGTCGCGTTTGCTCCCATCCGGATCGGCGCGCATTGCGACCATGCCGTCCTCGATGAACGCCAGCGCAGATCTCTCGTCGGCCGGCCACGCACTCCCACAAAGCACCGCGAGCACGACCAACGCCGTCAACCCGCGAATCATCCTTCTGCTGCGGCCAAAGCGATATTGCAAAGCCAATCCTGAAGTCCGACGGGTCGGAGTGACCTGGCAGATATTGTAGTGACTTGCTCGCTGGTTCCGGGCAAATACTTCGAGTTTTGGGCCTTGTTTCTCAGATGCGACCCGCACGAGAAATCCAGTCGGGTCAAATATCGACTTTGCGCTCCTTGTATTTCTCGGGAATGGCCGCGTCGGTGCCAAAGAAGGCATGCTTCGACATGTCCGGTGAGTAGCGGCTACCCGGAACCTTGCGGCCAAGCGCTTCGGCGACTGCACGAATGTGGTGAGGAGCAGCGCCACAGCAAAGTCCAATGTAACGGACACCGACGTCGAGCGCTTCGCGGGCGTACTCCGCGCATTCGTAGCGGTTGCAGGTGAACGGATCGAGCGCCGTCGGAAACGGCCGATTTCCCGGAATACAGGCGCACACGCGGTCGGTGAGCGACTGAAACGTGGGCTCGGCGTCGGTCGTTCGGTAAGGTACCGGCAGCGAAGCCACATGACAGGAAAGAGCCTGCCGAACCTTTCTCACCACCGGCATCAGCGTCTTGGGGCCGCGCTGGCAGTTGAGTCCGACGACGTCGGCCCCTCCTGCCTCCAGGCGTTTGCATGCATCGATCACGTCAATGCCATCGAACATGTTTTCGTCCCGATGCACCGAGAGCGTTACGACGGCGGGTAGTCCGGCCGCTTTCATGACATCGAGCGCGATGGCCGCCTCGCCATACCAATCGATCGTTTCCGCGATGAGAAAGTCGGCGCCCTCTTCGACAGCCCAAGCGATCTGCTCCTCGAACATGGCACGGACGGCCTTGTGCGTTTTCGGGTCGTCCGCCTCGTAGGCGTTGGTGTTGCAGATATTGCCTGCCATCAAGCAGCCATGACGATCGGCGACATCCTTCGCAATGCGCAGTGCCTGACGATTGATCGACTCCAGAATGTCCTCGCGGCCGATGACCTTCAGCTTCTGACGGTGCGCATAGTAGGTGAAGGCCTCCACCACGTCGCTGCCGGCGTGGACGAAGTCCTCGTGCAGGCGGGTGACGACTTCCGGGTGTTCGATGACGACTTCCGGCACAAAGGGGCCGGCCTGAAGGTACCCGCGGCGCTCCAGCTCGAAGAGATAGCCTTCGGCACAGATGACCGGACCGGTGTCGAGCCGTTCGAGCAAGCCACGTTTCGATGTTGATTGCGTAGCCGACATAGAATTCTCCTCAGTTAGGACGGTCGATCACTGTGGCGGTGTGGCCGGGCCAATGATTAGAGCTGAGGCACGAGCCGAGAATCGAGGGGGTACGGCATGACGGCGAGTCGCTTAATGCCTACCGCATCCTCGTGGCGCGAATTGATAAGCACGTTGTAGGTCTCCGGTACCAGCACGGAACGAACGACCAATACCGCGCTCTCGCCTTCCCGGAGCCAGCGATCGCCCCAAGCCCGCGTGACGGTAATGCGTCGGGACCAGTCGGTCGGTAGCTGCGCCTCATCGACCGATTGCCGCGATACCTCATCGGGGATATTCACCTTGATGAAGCGGTGGCGGGCGAGTGCCGCAGGCTCGCGGACCTGGCTATGTACAAGGATCTCGAGCACCGCGGTCGCCGGGTTCGGCGCGCAATAGAGAATCTCCTTGCCGCGCGTATGCCAACGTGCGGAGGCGAGCAAGCCCCCTCGCCCGTCGAGTGAGTCGTGCTGCGAGAAGCGCCAGACGATCACTTTTAAGCGAACATGCCGTGTTCGATGCCAACCAAGAGTTCCTCGACAGCGAGCGCACCCGACTCCGTCAATAGCGCTTGCATGGGCGTCCGATCCCCCAACGCGGGCTTCGCGGTACGCAACCAATCGGCCGCATAGTCTGGCTTCCCGCCAAAGACCTGCTGCGCGCGAGCGGTCACACGCGCCACGCGCACCGTCTTGTCGGCTTCTTCACGAGATAGCAATTGACCTGTGGCTTCGCGTCGATTCAAAGTTCGGCGCGGCGCAATGAGTTCGAATGTCTCCGCGTCGCTGAGACCCACTCGCGTCCGCAGATTCTGCACGGCAGCAACCGCGAGGCCCTTCTCCAAACGCTTGATCAAATCGAGTTCCGAGTGAACTGTGGGCTTCAGTCCCAGCAGTATGCCAACGCGCGCGTACAGCGACTCATGTGGGGACTCGACAGCGGGGGCCCGATCGACGGTCGCGGTGTTCATCGTGGACTCCTGCGGCAGATGCGCATATTATGGGCGCAGATGGCCACGCAAGCAACTGAGAGGAACTCTCGGCGACGTGCACCATATATTACGAGAATCGTGCAGTGCAGCACTGACTAGCCCGCAGTTGAAACAACGCGTCGCGAACTTGTCTCTAATGCGCGCGCGATCGTTGCTTCATCGCGGCATTTTCCAAGATCGTCGTGCCGTCCTGCCCGTGGAGAAATTCACCGACAAAGGCCCGACCGATATCGTCCTGATCGATCGTCCCGAACGATCCTGGAACCAAACGCCCCAGTAAAGCAAGATACCGCGGGGTGTGCGCATTACCCGCAATGATGCCGGGGCGAAAAATTGCCAAACGCTTAAATCCGAGGCTCCGCACCGCATCTTCCTTTTCGCCCATGATGCGGGCATAACGAATCCAGCTCTTAGCGCTGCTCCCGGCCGCCGAAAGAAGTCCGAATCGTTCGATTCCCGCCGCCAGGCAGCCGCGCGCAAACGCCCCGACCAGGCCAATTTCCAGCTTTCTGATGTCCTCTTCGCTCCACTGCTGACTCCCTTTACCGATGCCAATACATGATGCGGCATACAACGGGTCACCCTGCGCGCCGATTGTCCTGGCAAGTTCGGCGATCTCACTGGAAAAATCTGCCGCACTGGTATCTACGATCACCTGGCGCAGACGCGCATCGGCAGCCAGAGGAATTACCCGGCGGTTGACCATCACCACTTCCGTGCACGGGCTGGCAGCGAGCAGGGCCCGCACCAGTCCCGATCCCACTTGCCCGGTGCCGCCGACGACCAAAACGCGAAAACTCATGCTCTGCCCTTCCCCGAGTAATGTCGCCAACGCACTGCTGGAGACGGTAGCGATGCATGTCGTTCGCCGTTAGAGAAGTCCGTTTGAGACAGTCCTATTGCGACTGTCCTGATGGGACCGTCCTGATAGTCCGTCACAGAGACTTCAAGTACTCCAACAAATCCAGCCGCTGGTCCTTGTTCAAGGCCGGCAACACGACTCCAGTCGGCTGCGCCGTGTGTCCGGAGGTATACTCGTGCCCGCCGTTGTCATTGCCTGCGACAGTCGTATCGAACACGAATCCCTCATACCCGCCGCTCTTCAATCCCACCTTGATCGGATCGAACTCGCGCGACCCCACCATGAACGAATCCGGGCGGTACTCCCCGTCGGCCGGATCGCTTTGGCGTTTCTTCGGGAGCAGCAAATCGTACAGCGTCGGCACCGAGCCGTTGTGCAAATAGGGCGCCGTCGCCCAAATGCCGTCAAGCGGACGCGCCTTGTACGAACGCAGCGACGCGATGGGGTCCGATGACGTGTCGGACGCGTAGTCGCCGCTTTTCAGGGAGGGCTTGATCTCGTTCGTGAAAAACGCGTAAATCAAATCGTAAGCCCAATTGACGCCGCGGCGAATCGGGTTTGGGTAAGGATACGGCGTGGCAACGGCTCCCAAAGTCGCCTTGGTCAGAATGCCAACTGCCGGCGCGTGCTCATCCAGCAGAATATCGCCCGGATCAAGCTGTGCGTATTCATTACGAAGAATGCCGCTCAGGCCCACATAGTTCACGCTGTTGTCCGCCATCTTGCGATCCGTGCCCACGCGGTCCGTACTCGACATGTGCGCCACCACCCGGCGCAGGGGATCGGTACGGTTGATCTTCGAGTGGCACGCCGAGCAGTATTCCGCGAATAGCGTGGCCCCACGCGACTGACGCGCGGCATCGAGTTTCGGCAGCACGTCCTCCGGCCACAGCGGGGATTCCAACTTCCCCAACTGGGCCTCGATGCGCCGCAGATTGTGTACGTTGATCGATGAGTCGAAACTCACATGCGTCCGAAACCCTTGGCCGGTGATCAACGACGAAATGGAAAATCCCGGCGTTCGCTTCCAATCGAGTGTGGCGAACACCCCGATCACTTCACCGGCGTTGCGTCCCACCGCGCCGAGCCCGGCATTGGCCGCCACCCCGTTCCACTGCACGAAATCGTGCTGTGGAATGTCCCAGATAAAGGGATAACTGACCGGTGCGTTGGGTTCATTGGCGATGGCGAGCTTCAGCCCCTCGAGCTGTTCAGCGGACAGCATTTGGTAAATTCGATCCCGCTGCGTTCCGCTGAGCGCAGCATCTGTGCTGCCGAGTGCGGCATTCAGTGCCGCATCGGGCAGCACGCCCGTCAGCAGCTCGCGCAACTGAGCCGTCGTCAACACGTGTTCGAGGACGCGGTTGTAGATACGTCCAAAAGCGTCGAGACGCGCATAGCCATAGGCGGTGCCGCTCGCGTTGATGGTGTTATAGACTCTCAATTCCTGGTTCGTCGCGCTCAACGCATCGATCACTTCCTGTTCGGATCCATAGTTACCCCGCGCCAGAACCCGCTTCACAAAGCGCCCGCGCACGGCGGGGTCGTCCTGCGTCGCCAATAAGGCCGCCGCGAGCGCACGCACGAAGCCGTCGACATCGGCGTTGCAAGGAGCGCCGTCGATCCGCAGCCCGACACCGTTGTAATTCAACTGCGCCGTATGGCAGGCCGCGCAGGTGTAGCCGAGATAGGCGCGACTGAGGTACGTATCCTTGACGAACCCGACCGCCAATCCGTCGGGATTTCGCTTGGTGGCTGTCTGCGGCAGATAACCATAGAAGTTCATGTTCTCGTTGTCACGAAACAACGTCGTATTGCCGACCTCCTCGACCTCCATGAACAAATCGTACGGCAATAGATCGGACCCTTGAGTGGTGGTGTAAAACCACAAACTCTCCTGCGGCTTCCAGCCTTGGTCCAGGTACTTGATGGAGCTGAAGTGATCGCCAAATTTGTCGTGTGCGACCAACGCCCCACCTCGATAGCCGTCTTTGCCGCCGGCGTCCCGAAATTCGTAGGTGGATTCGGTCACCAAAATAAACAACAACGGCAGCACGAAGACAAATATGACGAGCAGCAGCAATACGCGCAATGCCGATGAAAAGTGGCCCTTGCCTTTCAGCCACCGGACGAACCACATGAGTAGCTTTTTCATGTCACTCCCTGACTCGGTCAACATCCCCAATGTTCTTGCTAGGCCGAAGTAGGCGCCTTGGGAGAATCCGCGTCAATAGGCAACTGAGCGCGCGGGCCCGCAATAGAGTGCGCGCTACAAGATCGCGCTGCGATCGTTCGGCTGCCTCGCGGCTGCTAGTTCAGAAAGCGGAATGACCGCAGCACCTCGCGCAAACGATGCTGAACGGTCGCCTCATCCTGGGCGGTGAACTCCTTGAAGGTTCCGGCTTCGAAGGGCCCCGTGCTGTTGTGAACTCGCTGAATTCCGATTTCGTAGCACGCGCCTCGGCGAAATACGCGATCAATGACAGAATCCCGAGAATGCATCATCCAATTTTCCGCCGTGCGAAATTGCACCGCGGGTTCATCGTTGATCGTCGAGTCTACCCGGCTCTGGATGTTCCAGTCAGCTTCCCCCTGTAGGCACAGATCCTTGGTGGAGGCTTTCGCCACGGCTGCTACGAAAAAGGCGCCGGCTCCAAACGCCACTTTCTGTGAAAATTCATCCCCGCCATAGGCAACACAAGCCACCGTGCTCGCTGACGGCAAGGCCGGGTCCTCGCACACCTCACGTCGGCAGGAATCGGGCAACCACGCGCCGTCCTGCGCAGGATGAGCAGAGTCCCGCAGGCAGCGCACCAGGGGCAGAGAATAGGCGATTCGGAATTCACCCTGGGGCGACGTGAATACTTGAGCCCGCGAGTGCGCCAGCGGCCCCGTCAGAAGGCTATAAACGAGAATCGCTGCGACGGTTGTTTTCACCGGTGCGCTGTCCCACTGCGTCCACTATGTCTTGAATAGATAACGAGAAATATCCCCCGCGAGTCCGATCGCCGTCAGCACACATCCGCTCGCCATCAGGATCAAAACGCAAGTAAGTGCCCAATTCAGCACGCGGGCAAGCGCTCCAGAGACCGCGGTTTCGGCGCCCCCCGTCACGCGAACCAGGATGTGAACCACTATCAGGACAATGGCCAGCCCCTGGCCGAAATACAGCAAAGTTGCGCCGAGCGCAGGCGCGAGCATCATCAGCACCGGGCCAAAGCCGGTCGCGGACTCGGACTTAGGCGAGGGTACGAAGACGCTCGCGAACATCAGGGCCCAGCCCATGAGAAGCAACAACACACACCAACCCGCTCGGCGTCCAAGCTGAACGGGCGCCCTTATTGTGACGCCCTGAATCGTTGTGCCGCCTTGCATCGCCTCGGACGTCGGCGGGACATTCATCGGCATCATCAGCTCGGTTGCTCCCGAAGCGGGGGGATCCGGTGTCGACATCGACAACGATTGTAAGGCAAGCTCCGTAGTTCGCGCCGACGCTCTTTGCCGCAGGCCGAGCACAATGAGCGCGGCTCCAGCAAGGCCGAATCCGAACGGCATCATCCAGTTCCCGATGCCCCGATCGATGATTGCGCTGGACCGCGGCGAGTCGGCCAGATACAGGACTTGAACGTTATCGCCTACCCTGTACGGAGATTGGCTCTCCCCGACGCCGTCCTCGAACTGAACCGGGGCACCGTTTGCCGTCGTGAATCGCACCACCGGATGGTACGTGGAGCCGCCGCCGCGGCCAGTTGATATTCTCTGAACCAACTGGAGCACAGTGCCGGGCGCGCGCGCTCCCGCCATCTCGAGCCGCAGGACTGACCGGCCCATGTACACGGCTGCCGCGAGAAACGCGAGGCCCATCACGGCGATGACTGGGCCGGAGCGGCGCTGGTTGCGTACGGCGCGCCGAGCGGCCTCGGACGTCGCGAGTATGTCTTCGGCTCGTTGCAACGGTGCCGCCTCGGGCACGTCGCGGTTGGCGGTACTCCCCGCCGTGGAGTCTCCCGTTCCGTCCTTACGTTGGAACCAGTACCAACCGAACATCACGCCCAGTACAAGATCGATCCCCACCACCGTCGAGCCTCTGGACCCGGCAACCAACAACCCGAAGACAAGAAAGACCGCGCCACCGACCTCGAGAAAATAACTGTTCGTTGCGCGCACCCGCGTTTGATTCGCACGCACCATGAGCTCCCGGGTCAAACCCGTCTGCTTGCCGGCCAGACTCGCCGAGAACTCATTGGATGACGCATCCACCGTCCGACCCATCGCGTCTATATACCGATAAACGGTGCAGTAGGAGGTCGTACCGCGTCCGCGCGGCCGCACACCGATCACGGTGCCGGTCACTCGAGTTGAGCGTAGACGCCAGGCGAGCGCATTGCCGAGCAGAAATGCGCCGACGAGAACAAAGACTAGAGAAGAGATCACGGCGACTCCTTGGTATTAGCCTCGCTGCGGCCGCACCTAGCCGCCGACCAGCTTGAACTCCCAGCCCCATTCCGCGCCGCCATCCTTCATATCCGTGATGTACTGGGTGAGGCGGGACGCCAGTTGAGCCTGCGGAATGTCTTCCCAGTCGTCCGTGACCAAGGCATTCCCCTGGCGGCGTATGCCGTAGCAGGCCTCGAGGTCCGGTGCAGTCATGGAGCAAAGTTTGACGTTGGCGTCGCCAGAAGGCTTCGAGAAGGAGAAACTCTTTGCCGATGGATCACAGAAGACATCCACCTGGGCGCCCTGCTGAACCGTCACCATGACACTCACGAGCGTCTGAAGGTTGGAGCCGATGATAGTCCAGGCCTGGCGGTCGTTCATGTGCTCTCCGTTTGCTTGCATCCCACTCTCCCTCTTCCGCACTACTGCTTGACGAGCTCCACGCGCCGATTCTTGGCTCGACCTTTGTCAGTGCCGTTGTCGTCGATCGGCTGATCGGGACCGAAGCCGCCCGAGCTCAAGCGCGCCGCTGCGATATTCGCCGCGACCAGTGCGCCGACGACGGCGGCCGCCCGCGTTTGCGACAGTTTGACGTTGTAATCATGCTGGCCCACGTTATCCGTGTGTCCGTTGATCGCCAGGGTCAAGCTGGGATCATCCGCCAGGAGCTTCACGACCTGGGCGATGATCGGTTTGGCGTCCGCTCGGAGCGTCGATTTGTTGAAGTCGAAGTTGATGTACAGAACCGCGCGGCCGGTCTGGTCGAGCTGTGATTTCAATGACTCGGCCGTTGGATCTTCGTTCTCTCCATAGGACCCCGCCAGCCCAATGACCGCCCACATGGTGGGTGCGAATTCCGAGGGCCGGTTGGTTGCGC
>JBARBX010000231.1:0-2041 GCA_049793535.1 Steroidobacteraceae bacterium
CATTGAAAACCGGATTGATGATTCCGAAGGTGCCCGAGTATGAGCCGTTGTTCGAATCGTTGCCGGTAAACGTGCCGTCCGTCGCTATCGTCACCGTCAAGCTGAATCCGTTGGCCGTGTAGCTCCAGGCGCCCATCAGCGTCGCCAGGGCCGAGGGTTGGTTGTACACGGCTTCGGAGTTCAGGTCGAAAGCAGCCGCCGCGGCGCCGCTCCCGGTCGTGAGAGTGCCGCTCAGAGCGCTCGACGTGCCTTGCGCGGATATCGATCCGGAAGTCTTCTGCGTCCCGCCCGTACCCGGCGCGAGACTGACATACGTTCCCGAGATGGTGGATGCCGTAAAGCCGACATTGAATCGATAGTAGCTCCCGTCCTGCGCGCTCATCGCCCCATCGCTATTGTCCGCGATGATCGCGACGACCGGGGTGGACTGCGTGCCGCCCTGCGGGGTCAGCGTGCCCTGGTAATATCCGGGGCCTATGACGCTGGGAGGGGGGCAAGCGGACCCGCCGGATCCGCACGAACTACCCGACCCGCACCCCACTACGAGCGAGCTTCCCGTGATCGTCACCACCGGCAACAAGCGCCTATGAAAGCGCATAGGTCCCCCACCCTTTTCATGAGATGTATAATTATCGCAGGGTTAGGACCCAATGCGCCCACTTAAGTTCCAGCCACCCACAGCCGCCGCCAATCTTCCGGCGACGATTTAATTCGGCGATCCGCGGCCATCATGGGTTTGGAATTCAAGCTCACCGACCAGGAACTGCCGATTTCCCCGGTTTTCGTCCGCTTTCTGGCGCAGGTTCTTTCCGGCCGACCCTTCGATCGCGAAGACTGGGCTGAGCAGCGCTCCGAAGTGTTGTTGCCGAACGAGAGCGATCCCCACTCCTTATCCGACGCTGTAGCCGTGGTCATGGGCAGCAAGATGGGACGTGAGCGGCTGGCCCAAGCCTACACGCTGCTCTTCTCTCTTCTCACGGGCGACCTGGCGCCGTTGCACGATCTGCAGTCACGGTTCCATTTCGTGGGTTTCGTCGGTATCCCGCGCACCGGCGGCTCGTATCTCACGGCGGAGCTGTTTCGAGCGCTCGGGATGCAGCCGGAGCGCGTGGCGAGCGGGCTTGCGCACGACAGCTTCCCCGAAGCCGGACCTTTTCAGCTAGAGGCCGGAAGCAACACCTGGGTGATGAGCTTGAAGACGATGGCGGAATACCTGACGATGGTGGAGATCTGCTTCGGCGATCGCAAGCCGCACGCCGGAAAGATCGTCGTGCCGAAGAAGCTCACCAAGGGCGTGTACTCGGGCGGGTTTTTTCATCGTGTGCTCGGTGAAGAGGCCGAATATGTACTGACGGTACGGCACCCTGCCGCAAGTTGCGTGTCCACTTATGATAAATCCGGCGGCTTGCCGGCCGATGGCCGCTTCGCCGTGCGCTCGAACATCGAGGAATGGTGCCGCCGGGATCTGCTGCATACGGGCTGCGACTCGCAACTGCTGCAGACCATGGATTACTTCGACGCGTATCTTCGCTATTGGGAACAGTATCAACTCTCGGTTGCCCTGACCGGGTTGTCGGCCAGCCGCAATCTGCGGGTCGTCGCCTTCGATAAAGCCGATTTGGAAACCTGTGCCCGCGAGTATCACGATCGCTACTCGAGCGGCTTGCAAGCCTCGGAATTCGAGGTGTCGGATAAGGCGCGCCGCTTGCATCCGGACTGGATCGAGCGCGCGCGCCCGGCGATCGATCGAGTCGAGGCGTCTTGGAACCTGGCGGGGATCCGGTTTCCCGCGGAGAAGGTCAGCGAGGTTTGGTGAGCTGCCGATGTGGGCTGCGGGACGGGAACTCACATCGCCGTATAGGGAATAGTGACGGAACCGGTTTTGGCGGTGCCTGAGTCGTCGTTGTAGCTGTAGGTCAGGGACAGAGTGCCGCTGGCGGCAGCCGCGGGCGCGTAAGCGAGGCTCAAGACGCAGCCGTTGCCGGTGCTCACGGTGGCGCACGCGAAGGTCGCGGAGCCGCTGGTCCAGCCACTGGGCAAC
>JBARBX010000232.1:0-10633 GCA_049793535.1 Steroidobacteraceae bacterium
CGCCGCTGCGCTGCTCAAAGCGAACCCAACGCCCAACGATGCCGATATCGACGCGGCGATGTCCGGCAACATATGCCGCTGCGGCACCTATCCCAGAATCCGCAAGGCCATTCACCGGGCCGCGGAACTGCTTCAAGCGAGCGCCGCGAAGTGAGGCCGGCCTTAGGCTTGAGCCGCCGCGATTTCTTGAACGCGACAGCCACCGTCGGTGGGGGTCTGGTCATCGCGCTCACGCTTCCAGGACCCGCCGCCAAATCGAATTCGGCGGCGCGCGGGTCGTTCGACGCGGTACCCGGCGCCGTGGCCGGCGCCGCCCGGTCGGGCAGCCAATTGAACGCCTGGCTGAAGATAGGCCGCGACAATTCCATCATCATACTCGCCGATCGCTCGGAGATGGGCCAGGGTGTGTACACGGCACTGCCCATGTTGCTGGCCGAGGAGCTGAACATCGATTTCGATGCGATTCGCATCGTGGCAGCGCCGGTGGGTGACGCCTACATCAGTCCCGGAAACGGCGGACAGATCACCGGAACCAGCAACAGTGTGCAGGAATCCTGGGACAAGCTGCGCATGGCCGGCGCGACCGCGCGCACCATGCTCATCGCGGCGGCCGCGAAAGCATGGCACGTCGATCCGGCAGAGTGTCACGCCAAGAACGGGACGGTGGTCAATGGGAAGGGCCGGGTACTCACCTACGGCGAGCTGGCGGATGCGGCCGCAAAGTTGCCCGTTCCCAAAGACGT
The DNA here is from genome assembly GCA_049793535.1 of Steroidobacteraceae bacterium. Classification (GTDB taxonomy): domain Bacteria; phylum Pseudomonadota; class Gammaproteobacteria; order Steroidobacterales; family Steroidobacteraceae; genus Bog-1198. The sequence continues at coordinate 744 of JBARBX010000232.1, forward strand.
CAAGCTGAAGCCCAGGAGTGATTTTCAGACCATCGGCAAATCGCGTTGCCGCATCGACACGCCGGGCAAAGTCAATGGCAGCGCCGAGTTCGGCCTGGACGTGAAGCTGCCCGGGATGCTGTATGCCGCGCTCGCGCAGAGTCCGGTGCTGGGCGGCAAGGTGCTCGAGCTCGATTCCGGAACCGCAGAAAAAATGCCCGGCGTGCGCAAGGTGATGATCACCTCGAGCGGAGTCGCGGTCATCGCCGATCATTTCTGGCAGGCCTTGAAGGCGCGCAATGCCTTAAGAATAACCTGGGATCCCGGCCCCAACGACAAGCTCGACAACGCCGCGATTCGCGCCCTGCTCAAGAAAACCGCCGCGGCGGGCGACGGCCTGTCGGCGCGCGCCGACGGCAACGCAGCAGCGGCGCTCAAGTCGGCGAGGCAGACCTTGAGCGCCGCCTATTATCTGCCGCTGCTGGCGCACGCCACCATGGAGCCCATGAATTGCACGGCGGACGTCAAAGCCGGCGGTTGCGACTTGTACGTGGGCACGCAAGTCCAGCAGGTCTCGCAAACCACTGCGGCGGTGGCGGCGGGACTGAAGCCGGAGCAGGTGCGGGTGTTCACCACTCTGATCGGCGGAGGGTTCGGCCGGCGGCTGGACGTTGATTTCATCCCCGCGGCGGTGGAGGCATCGAAGGCGGTGGCCGCACCGGTCAAATTGATTTGGACTCGCGAAGACGACATGACCCACGACACCTACCGCCCGCCGGCCTATGAAGAAGTCAGCGGCGGGCTGAACGAGGCCGGAAGACTCATCGCCTGGAAGCTGCACATCACCAGTCCCTCGATTACCGCGCGCATGTTTCCGCCGGTCAAAGGAGTGGACGACTCCGTGATCGAGGCCGCGGTGAACAATCTTTACGATGTGCCGAACCTCTCGGTGAGCTACTCGCGCCAGGAGATCGGCATCGACGTGGGCTACATGCGCTCCGTGAGCCATTCGCCCAACTGCTTCGTCATCGAAAGCTTCATGGACGAACTTGCCGCGGCCGCAGGCAAGGATCCATTCGATTTTCGCATGCAGCATCTCGGCAAGAAGCCGCGTCAGCGGCGCGTGCTGCAATTGGCTGCGGAGCGCGCCGGATGGGGCAAGGCTCCGCCGGGGCGTCACTTGGGGCTGGCGCTCATGGAGGGTTACACATCTCACTTGGCGCAGGTGGCGGAAATCTCCGTCGTGGGCGGCGAACTCAAGGTGCACAAGATCGTCTGTGTTGTCGATTGCGGTCAGATGGTCAATCCGCGCATCGTCGAATCGCAAATGCAAAGCGGCATCATCTTCGGGCTCACGGCCGCGCTGTGGGGCGAAGTCACCCTCGTGGGTGGCCGCGTGCAGCAAACGAACTTCAACAATTACCGCATACTGCGCAACAACGAAATGCCCGAGCTCGACGTGCATCTCGTGGACAGCGACGAGACGCCGGGCGGCATCGGCGAAGCGGCCGTGCCCCTGGTCGCCCCCGCGGTCTGCAACGCCATATTCGCCGCGACCGGCAAGCGCCTGCGGGAATTGCCGATCGGATTGCACAAGCTGGTCACGGTTTGACCGACGTTTACGGGACGCCGGTGAAGCCCCGCGTCGCGCGATGGCACCATTGGGGCACATACAATGAATGATGATTCCGAAGGTAAGACCCCGTCGGGCTGGATGCGCGTTCTCGGGATTGTGGGGGCCGCGTTCATGGTCGTGTACGGCATCAAGGGGTTGTTGCGCAACGATCTACACGAGTTTCCTATCCGGGCCAGGGACCGCGCTCTCCTGGGATTGCGCAAACTCCATTTTCTCCGGTCCCACGATGTCCCCGAATCGTCGTACCGGTAGCGGTGGCGGCGGATATCGCCCCATTTTGGAATTCCAGTACGCCCACGAGCGAGCATCGATGATACCGGGCGGCGCCCTGTCGAGCGCTTCCCGAAAATCGTCGTCCGAGACATAGCGACGCAGCACGCGCATGTGCTCGTGCATGGCATAGGTCATCGCGTAAGCCATGAATCGGACCGGATCGGAGAGCGCCTCTGAGGGTGACTCAAACCAGATGATTTGAGCGGCAATGGCCGCTATCGCCTTATCGAGAGGAATTGGCTTCATAAGCCTGGACCATGCTCCTGCGCCGCCGCTCGGATCAAATGGTCCAAACTGGGCAAACGGTCTAGATCGACCTCTCGCGCGGCTGTCGCCAGGCGGGTCTTGGAATCCTCAGGCAATTGCCGCAGATTTCCGTCGTCAAAATACGACAGTGCTTTCAAAGTGATTTGCGGATTGAAAGATGAACCGTACAGGGCGAGCGCCGCCGTCAACGCCATTGCAAGGTTGATTCCCCCTTTTGTAATCAGCATGTCTAGATCGAGATAGTCTTTCTTCTCTGGCCGCACCTGAACGACTGACGCCTTGGTGCCCGCGAGATCCAGTAGTGACGCGATCTTGAGACCGTTGTCGTCACTCACGAGAGGTGGAACGAGGCGCGGCAAATTCGGTACTCCAAAGAAGGACACCGCAACCGGGACTTCTCGATTCAAGGCGGCGGTCAGTGTGTTTCTCTCGTTCTGCATCACTCGGGCCTTCGCCAGAAAGGGGATCGAGGCCAGAAGTTTCACCGGGTCAAACGGATGGCTGCCAAAAAAGTCAAAATCGACGGATTGCCGATGTCCCAGCTGCAGGGCAATTGCCGTGCCACCGTACAGCGTAAACTCGGCCGGAATCTGATGGAGTTCAGCCCACAGTTGGCGTTGGGCGGGAGGCAGGACTTCCAGATGCGGTGAAAATTTATTCATGCGCAACATCGGTGAGGTGACAACCTAGCAACATTGTACGGCAGTTGTCGATCGGTCAACCGCTCTGGGCGATTTGCAGCGTTTCCGCGGCAATGTCACCCGGCCCGGGGAGCCGGCCGTAACGGCTACGCCTTGAACAAAAAATAATGATCGAGAATCAGCGCGGCGAACAGCAGCATCAAGTACGTGATCGAGAATCTGAAGGTGCGCATGGGCAGCTCGGGCCGCAGGCCCCGCTGCAGCGCCAGCACGTAGTAGAGAAACCGGGCGTTGAGCGCCACAGCCGCACCCAGATAGATGAATCCACTCATGCCGGTGAGATAGGGCAGCAAGGTCGCCAGTACCAGCCAAATGGTGTAGAGCACGATCTGCAGGCGGGTGTACGCGATGCCATGAGTCACGGGCAGCATCGGGATGCCGACCTTGGCATAGTCGTCGCGACGCGCGATGGCCAGCGCCCAGAAGTGCGGCGGAGTCCAGGTGAATATGATCAGAAACAAAAGCAGGGCATGGGGGTCGATGGTGTTGGTGACCGCGGCCCAGCCGAGCACCGGCGGCGCGGCGCCGGCGGCGCCCCCGATGACGATGTTTTGCGGCGTAGCGCGCTTCAGCCACAGCGTATAAACCATGGCGTAGCCGATCAGGGAGCAGAAAGTCAGCGCGGCCGTGAGCGCGTTGACCAGCAGCCACAGGATCAGCATGGACAGAACTCCGAGCAAGGCCGCGAATACCACGGCGGGGCGCATCTGCAGATGTCCGGTGGGCAGCGGCCGGCGCCGCGTGCGCGCCATTTGCTCATCGATGCGGCGGTCGAGCACGTGGTTGAAGGCGGCGGCCGAGCCGGAGGCCAGTGCTATGCCCACGGTGCCGAACAGCAAGGCGGGCAACGGCACCATCCCCGGCGATGCGAGCACCATGCCGACGATGGCCGTGAACACGATCAGCAGGCTGACCCTGGGTTTGGTGAGCTCCAGAAAATCGCGCCAGCGGCTGAAGCCGAAGACGGCGAGGGGCGGGCTATCGGGAAGAGTCGACACGATGCAAGGGTACCACGCCGATCGCGGGCGCCGGCCAAAGGGCGCGCAGCAACGTCGCCATGCTCACCACGAGAAAAGCCGCGCCTGCATTATGGAGAGTCGCCAGCGGCAATGGCACGCCCCAGTGCACCATCGCCACTCCGATGGAAATCTGCAGTGCAACAGCGAACACCAACAGGCGGCCGGCCCGGCGCAGCCGCCGGCGTGCAGCGCTCCTCCCGCCCGCTGCCGCCAACAGCCCCAACGCGATCAATATCGAGCCCGCGACCACGGCACCCAGGCGGTGAGTGAAATGAATGGCCACGCGCGCAGGATTCGCCAGCACGCCGCCTTCGAAGTCGATTCCGAGCCCGCGCCAAAGGACGAACGCGTCCCGAAAATCCATCTGCGGCCACCAGGAGCGCTGGCAGGTGGGAAAGTCCGGGCAGGCCACTGCCGCGTAGTTGGTGCTGGTCCATCCGCCGAGGGCGATTTGCAACAGCAGAACGGCAAGCCCCACGAAGGCGTATTTTTGCAACGCCGACTCGCGCGGGGTTACCAGTCGCGTATCCGGGTTCAGCGACAGCCACCATAACAACCCCAAGGTGGTGAGGCCGCCCAAGAGATGCGCCGTGACGATCAGGGGTTTGAGCAGCAAGGTCACCGTCAAGGCGCCGAGCGCGGCCTGCAGGCACACCACGATGAATAGCAGGGCCACGGGAACTAAGGGCTGGTCGCGGTCCTTGCGGAACCGCACAGCCCAGGCGAGCAGGCTAAAAATTATGGCGACGAGCGTGCCGGCGAAATACCGGTGGATCATCTCGTGCAGCGCTTTCGCGAATTGAAAGCCGGATTGCGCCTGCGCGTGACCGGCGTTCGGGTAGACATGCCCATAGCAGCCCGGCCAGTCCGGACAGCCCAAACCGGCATCCGTGAGGCGCACCCAGGCGCCCAGCACAACCACCACCGCCGCGAGCAGTGCGCCCGCCAATGCCAGCCGTCTGAACCAAAGCAATCGTCGTTGTGGATACATGCTCAGGCTCCTAGCCTATGGAGGAGAGCCGCAGCAGACGTTTCAGGTCCTCGAGCATGCCTTTCGGCTTGACCTCCGCTCCATAGAACATCATGAGATTGCCGAGAGGGTCGACCAGGTAGACGCGCGGCGCCGCGCCGCCGTCCTGCGGCAGCAGGGCCAGCAAGGGCGCGGCGGCCGGGGTCGCGCGAATCGCGATCAAATCCGGATGCTCGTCGTGAAGAAAGCGTGCATCGCAGCAGCCGCCCTCGGCGACGAGCACGCGTTGCACGCGATCCATGTCGCGGTCCAAGGCTATGCGAATCTGCCGTGTGTCATACAGCTCGCGGCGGCAGCTCTCGCTGCAGTCGCCCTTGCCCACGTACAGCAGGGTCCATTTGCCCTTGAGAAAATTCGGGTCGGTAGTCCCCTCACCCAACAGAGGCAGTGCCAGCGCCGGCAGCGGTCTTGCCGGCGTGATGAGTTCGCCCGCATTGACGTGGCCGCCGGGATGCCAGGTTCCGTGGCCGTAGTACAAGTAGAAGGCCAGCCCCAGCGGCGCAAAAAACAACAGCGCCAGCCCGATCAGCAGCCGCCGCGGGCGGCGATCGTGAACGCTTCGCCCGTTCATGGCGATTTGGATTCGCGGGCGGCGGCCCCGACCTTGCGCGTATTGGTGACGATGTAAATCACCGCCAAGGTCAGCGCCAGCGCAAACCATTGCACCGCGTACCCAATGTGGCGCATGGGCGGAAATCCCGGCGGTGTCCAGTTGCGCACGTAGCCATCGGGCTCGCGGGGATCGAGCAGCACCAGATCCGTCGCGGTAGTCCAGGAGGACTCGCCCAGAGCTCGCGCTATTTCCGCGCGGGTGGGAAAACCCGCCACCACAGGATACGGCGGCTTAAGTTCCGCCTTCGTGCCCATTTGAATGCCGGGGGCAGGCATGTGATCGGCGCGGCCGCGTACCCGCCGCTCATTGCCGGCGACCGGAATGGCCGGCCTTTCGGCGCGGCTGCTTCCCAAGGGCACCCAGCCGCGGTTCACCAGCACCCAACCACCGCCCGCGAGCGCGAACGGCGTAATCACGTAGTAGCCGACGCGCTCGCCGTCGAACATGTTGTCGATCAGGATTTGCCGCGTCTGATCGTAGTGGCCGCCGGCTTCCAGGTGTTGATAGCGCCTCAAGGGGGGCGTCGTGACACTGATGGGCAGCGTCGCGTCCGTCCCCGACGCGAAGGAATCGAACAGAACGCGCTTCTCCTCGGCGCGCCGCAATTGCCACCGCCCCAGCGATATGAGGAAGGCAATCAGCACGATGGTCAGCAGCGTCGTGAAGACGGTGGGCGAGAAGATGCGGGAACCGACTTTGATCGACACGATATACTGCTGGCGGCCTGTTCTAACCGATGGATGGTGTGGTGTTCAAGTATCTCGTCGTTGCGATGCTGGCGCTGATCTTGATCAGCCTGGGCAGGGCTCTGTTCTACAGGACCAGCCGAAACCCCGACGACGGCGCCAAGATGGTCAAGGCGTTGGCCTGGCGCATCGGCTTGTCAGTGCTGCTGTTCGTACTGCTGATCGTCGCCTACTACAGCGGCTGGATCCAGCCGGCGCACGTGGTCCCCGGCTACAGCCAGTAGACGAAGGTAAACAGCCCGAGCCACACCACATCGACGAAGTGCCAGTACCACGCCACGGCTTCGAACCCAAAATGCCGCTGCGGGGTGAAATGACCCTTCATCACCCGGAACCAGATCGTCGTCAGCATGATGGCCCCCACGGTGACGTGCAGGCCGTGAAATCCGGTCAGCATGAAAAAGGTCGAGCCGTAGATGCCGGTGCCGAGCTGCAGGCCGAGCTCGGTGTAGGCCTCGTGGTATTCCGTGGCTTGCAGGCCGACGAACGTGAAGCCCAACAGAAAGGTCATGGCCAGGAATATTTTCAAGCGCGTCCGATGCCCCGTGATCAGCGCATGGTGCGCGATGGTGACCGTGACGCTGCTCGACAGCAGAATCGCGGTGTTGAGGGCCGGAAGACCGAGCGCCGGGATGGTTTCGAACGTGCCGTTGGCTCGCGGACCCACCGCGCCCGGACCGTTGGTCGGCCAGACCCCGCCGTAGTCGTTCCACAGCAGCAGCTTGGTGAAGACCTTGACGCCGTCGCCCGCGAGCCAGGGAACGGAGAAATTGCGCGCGTAGAACAGCGCGCCGAAGAAGGCGCCGAAGAACATCACTTCGGAGAAGATGAACCACATCATCCCCAGCCGGAAGGAGCGGTCCACCTGCATGTTGTAAGTGCCGGCCTGGTTCTCGCCGATGACGGTGTGGAACCAGAAGATGAACAACAGCGCCAGCATGACGAAGCCGGGAATCAGCGACCACGCCGGCAGCCACTCGTCGAGGGTGGCGATGGCCCCCGACATCACTGTGAACAGGGTTACGGAGCCGAAGATGGGCCATGGGCTGCCGTGGGGGATATAGTACTTTTGAGCATCCGCGTGCGCTTGCGCCATGATTTGAGAATCTCTAAACGGTGAGTTGAAACAGCAGTTTAAATCGTTTAACTAGGGCCGTGTTGCCGGCGTCGTGTCGTAGATGGTATAGGCCAAGGTCAGTTTGTCCACGGTGACGGGCAGTGCCGGATCCACGATGAAGCGCACCGGCAGGTCGCGTTGCTCTCCCGCGGCGAATTTCTGCGGGCTGAAGCAAAAGCACTCCGTCTTGTGGAAGTATTGCGCCGTGCCGGTGGGCGAGATGCTGGGAACAGCCTGCGCGACCGAGGCCACATTGGTCAAATTCCTGGCATGGAACCAGGCGTCATAGAGCTTCCCCGGATGAATCCGCATGGATGCGACTTTCGGCTGGAAGTCGAAACTGCCCACGGAGGCCGGTTCGGCCAGAAACTCGACGGTGATTTCCCGATTGGGATCGACCGCTTCCCGGGCGGTCGACCTGCCGTCCTTGGCTTCCGCGTTGCCGATGCCGGCGGCTTTGCAGAAAACATCGTACAAGGGCACCAGCGCCCAGCCGAAGGCGAAGCTGCCGGCGGTCATAATGAGGAGCGCCCTGATCAACTTCGCGTTCGCGCGCTTTTTCGGGTCGGCGGGATCCATCAGTGGTGACTGCGATACACCAGCAACGCCATGAAGCCGAAATAAAGCGTCAGTGCCAAAATCGCTAGCCCAAGGGCGCCGTTGCGCACGCGGCGTTTCAAGGACGCATCCTTGATGGCTGAATCGCTGGCGCTCATCGTATCTCGGGCGCGGTGGTGAAGCTGTGATACGGCGGCGGCGAGGGCAATGTCCACTCGAGGCCGGTGGGATGCGTTCCTTCCCAGACCTGCGCGGTCGCCTTCTTGCCGCCGCGGATGCATTGCACGACGATGATGGCGAACAGGATCTGCGACAGCCCGAAGGCGAACCCGCCGATGGACGACACCATGTTCCAGTCGGTGAACTGCACCGCGTAGTCGGGTATGCGCCGCGGCATGCCGGCGAGTCCCAGGAAATGCTGCGGGAAGAACAGCACATTGACGAAGATCGCCGAGAGCCAGAAATGCCACTTGGCCAAGGTCTGGTTGTACATGTGGCCGGTCCATTTCGGAATCCAGTAGTACACCCCGGCCATGATCCCGAAAATCGCGCCCGGCACCAGAACATAGTGGAAGTGCGCCACGACGAAATAGGTCTGGTTGTATTGGAAGTCCGCAGGGACGATGGCGAGCATCAAGCCGGAGAAGCCGCCGATGGAGAACAGGAACAGGAACGCGATCGCGAACAGCATCGGAGGCTCAAAGCTGAGAGATCCCCGCCACATGGTCGCGGTCCAATTGAACACCTTCACGCCGGTCGGCACCGCGATCAGCATGGTCGCCATCATGTAGAACAGCTGCGCCGCGACGGGCATGCCGTCGGCGAACATGTGGTGGCCCCACACGATGAACGAGAGGAATGCGATGGAGGCGATGGCGTAAATCATCGAGGTCGCGCCGAACAGCGGCTTACGCGAAAAGGTCGGCAGGATTTCCGAGATGATGCCGAAGGCCGGCAGCACCATGATGTACACCTCGGGATGTCCGAAGAACCAGAAGATGTGTTCGAACATCACGGGGTCGCCGCCGCCCGCCGCGTTGAAAAAGCTGGTCTTGAAGAAGTGGTCGGTCAGCAGCATGGTCACCGCGCCCGCGAGCACCGGCATGACGGCGATCAGCAGGTAGGCGGTGATCAGCCAAGACCAGGCGAACAGCGGCATCTTCAACAGAGTCATGCCGGGAGCGCGCATGTTCATGATGGTCACGATGACGTTGATCGCGCCCATGATGGAGGAGGCGCCCATCATGTGAATCGCGAAGATCAGCATGGGAAAGCTGTCGCCGGTCTGCAGGGACAGGGGCGGGTACAGGGTCCAGCCGCCGGCCACCATGCCGCCCGGCACGAACAGGGTGGACAGCAGCAGGGTGAAGGCGAACGGCAGAATCCAGAAGCTGAAATTGTTCATTCTCGGCAACGCCATGTCGGGCGCGCCGATTTGCAGCGGGATCATCCAATTGGCGAGGCCGACGAAGGCCGGCATCACGGCGCCGAAGATCATGATCAGCGCGTGGTTGGTGGTCATTTGATTGAAGAACACCGGATCGACGAGTTGCAGTCCGGGTTGGAACAATTCCGCCCGGATCACCATGGCCATCGCGCCGCCGATGAAGAACATGATCAGGCTGAACACCAGGTACATGGTGCCGATGTCTTTGTGGTTGGTCGCGAACAGCCATCGCTTGATGCCGGTCGCCGGCTGGTCGTGATGTTCGTCGTGGTGAGCGGTGTCGCTCGTGTGGGCATGCGCCATGGTGCTGAGGCTCTCTTGTGTTGCGATACTAGTTGGCTGCTGTCGACAATACTTGCGCGGTCGCGGGTGACGCGGCGACCGTCGGCGCTGCGGCCGGCGCCGCCGCCTGCTTCACCGCCGCCTTCTGCTCCTCGACCCATTTCATGAAATCGTCGGGAGTCCGCACATCCACGACGATGGGCATGAAGCCATGATCGCGGC
>JBARBX010000233.1:0-2061 GCA_049793535.1 Steroidobacteraceae bacterium
CGGTTCACGGAACCGGCACGGTCCGCCGCCCGTGCCAACGGCCGATGCCGTACAACAATGCGCCCACTGACGTCACGATGGAGACGTCCCGGGTCTCCGCCCAGGACGAACTCGCAATCAGCCATAGGATCAGCGCCACCGCCAGGTACGGCACGATCAACCCGCCGGGCAGTACGAAGCGCGCCGCCGGTACCGCCGGTGTCCGTCGCAGCTTGGGGAGCGCGACGCAGGTCGCCGCAAACACCAGCAATCGCGAAATCGTGCTGACCGTCAGCAGATAGACGAATTGACCGCTCAGCGTCAGACCGAGCACCAGGGCACCCGAGAACACGACCGCCACGTGCGGCGTCCGATATCGCGGATGGATCGCCGCGAGCGCCCGAGGCAATTGTCCCGCCACGGCCATTGCGTAAGGCAGGCGCGAGATGGTGAACATCGAGCCATTCAACGTGCCGACCATGGAAACCGCGGCGCCCAAGGTAATCAGCATCGCCCCCCGCGGCCCGAGGAAAGTCCGCCCGGCGTCCACGATGGGCCGCTCCGAAGCCGCAAGCCATGGGAGCGTGCCGATGCACACGACTTGGATCAGCAGATAAAGAACGGCCACCATACACAGGCCGGCGATGAGCGCGCGCGGCAAGTCGCGTTGCGGATTGCGCGTCTCCCCCGCCGAGACCACGACGCTCTCCCAGCCCACGAACGCGAATCCCAGCAGCAACACCGCCTCCGCGAAGCGCGCATTGAGCGGCGGTCCGGCCAGGGTGAAGCGCGCCGGGTCCAGGTGAAAAATCCCGACCGCGACGAATACCAGCAGCGGGATCAACTTCGCGACGGTGACTATGTTGCCGAACAGCGCCGCGCGTTTCACGCCGAGAAAGTGAATGACCGTCAAAGCGCCGAGGATTGCCGCGGCCGTCATGGCGCGGCCGATGCCCCGATTGGAATCGGGACTCACGAAGGCGATGTACCGGAGCAAGAGATTGCAGATGGCGCAGCATCCCGTGACGCGCGCCAACCATAGGACCCACCCCGTCAAAAAGCCGGCAAACGCTCCGTATGCGGCCCCTACATAGACGAACGGGCCGCCTGTTTCGGCGAACCGGCTCGCCACCTCGGCGAAACAGAGGATCACGAGTCCGACGATGGCCGCACAGGCGAGGATGGCTGCGAGCCCGTATACACCGAGCAGCGATTGCACCTTGGCGGGTAGGCCGAAGATGCCGGCCCCCACGATGCCGTTGATCACGAGGGCAAGAAGATCCCATCGGCCGAGGGCGCGCAGCAATCCCGGGCTTTGGGGAGTACCCGTCGAATGGTTGGTCACGTCTGATCAGTGTGCCACACGGCGCGCCTCGCCTGCACCGTCGATGGCCGCACTGACTCGAGCCTCGCGTGGTCGCACCATACTAAAACTTGTAGCGCACCCCTACGGTAGGGTTGATGTTGGTGGTGTCGAGGTAGCCGCTGGCCGCACCGTCGTGCACACCGCTGTACATGGCGCCCAGGTAAGCGTCGAAGTGCCTGTTCAAGTGGTAGTCCGCGTCGAGAGAATAGGCCTCGAGGCCGCCGCTGCAGGCGCTGTGCGCGGACGTCGTGCAACCCGCCTGTGCTCCCGTGCCGTAGGCGTTCTGTCGATAGCCGTAGTATGCAACCGTCAGGTCGAGGCCGGGAATGACGGTGTAGCGAAGGCCGGTCCAATACACCTGAACGGTCTTTAAATGGTTGTAGGCATTATTGGTGACGAACGCGAGCACGTAACCGCCGATGTCGTTGAACCCGGCGCTCAGCGGGTTCGCTGGATCGGCATACTTGATGTTCATGTAGCCGGCAAAGAATTTGAGCGGATCGAGGTCGTACCGCGCCATCAGAGAATACGTCGTATTGTCCGAGACGGTCGCCGCCAGAGAATTCGCCGCCGAATACCCCAAGGTCGGAAGTGCGGCGACTTGCGCGGCGGTCAGGCTTGTCGCCGTGATCGCGCTGTTGATTTTCGAATAGTAGGCATCGACCGATACACCCGCGTATTCACCGCCCACATCGGCCTGAACGGCGGTATTGGCC
>JBARBX010000234.1:0-14228 GCA_049793535.1 Steroidobacteraceae bacterium
TCACCCAGGACGAGCTTAGACGGTTGGATGAGGTCAGCGCTCTTCCCCCAGAGTATCCCGGGTGGATGTTGCAGTTTCAGGGCGCCGATCGTCTGGAGCCAATTGATCGCTTGAAGCATTTCCGTGAGGGAAGCAAGTAGCTATGGGTCTGGCTCGTGCAGCGTGCTCTCTCCGGGATTGAAGAAGATCGACACTTTGGAGACCGTGAACCTGGTCTATGCTTTCTAGATTCAGTCGTCGAGTGGCGCGAACCGTGCGGTAAAGTGCCGCATCGCCGGCGGCTGCTCGATGATCCGGAGGCCACGTAAGCGGGCGCGCGCCGCGGCAATCTCCTCGAACACCTCGATCAAGTAGTCCCCGTGACTCTGGGTGTAGACGCGCCGTGGAATCGCGAGCCTCACCAGGTCGTAGCGCGCGGGCATCTCGCGCCCGTCGGGCTGGCGCCCGAACATGACCGTACCGATTTCGCACGAGCGCACGCCGCCCACTTCGTAGAGCGCGACAGCCAGCGCTTGTCCCGGATATTGCAGCGGCGGCACGTGCGGCAGGAACGCCCGTGCATCCACGAACACCGCATGTCCGCCGACCGGCTTCACGATCGGCACTCCAAGGGCTTCGAGCGCCTCGCCGATGTACTCATTGCAGCGCACGCGATAACACAGGTACTGCTCGTCGATGACCTCCTCGAGTCCCACGGCAATCGCCTCGAGATCGCGCCCCGCAAGTCCGCCGTAAGTTGGAAAGCCTTCGGTTAGGATCAAGCGATTGCGAGCCAGGCGCGCTAGTTCATCGTCGTTGAGCGCCAGCCAGCCCCCAATGTTGGCCAGCCCGTCCTTTTTCGCGCTCATGGTCATACCGTCGGCGAGCGAGAAGATTTCCCGCACGATCTCCGGTATGGGCCGATCAGCGTAGCCGGGTTCGCGCTGGCGGATAAAATAGGCGTTCTCGGCGAAGCGGCAGCCATCGATCACTAAGGGCTTGCCGAACGCACGCGCGAGCCGGTGCACCGCGCGCAGGTTTTCAAGCGACACCGGTTGCCCGCCGCCGGCGTTGTTGGTCATTGTGATCATGATGAGAGGAATGTCGGCGGACCGCGCCGCAAGCAGCGCGTCAAGCGCCGCGATGTCCATGTTGCCCTTGAACGGATACAGGCTTGCGAAGTCGCGCGCCTCGGGCGTTGGCAGGTCGAGCGCTTGGGCACCGGACGCCTCGATATTGCCTCTCGTCGTGTCGAAATGAGTGTTGGACGGCACAACTCGTCCGGCGCCGCCCAGGATCGAGAACAGGATTGCTTCGGCCGCGCGCCCCTGGTGAGTGGGAATGACGTGACGAAACGGCATGAGCCGCTGCACCGCCGCCTGGAATCGGTAGAAGGAAGGCGACCCTGCGTAGGATTCGTCGCCGCGCATCAGTGCACCCCACTGATTGGCGCTCATGGCACCGGTGCCGGAATCTGTGAGCAGGTCGATCAACACATCCTCTGAGTGGATGGCGAACAGGTTGAAGTCCACCTTACGGATCAGGCGTTCGCGCTCGCTCCGGCTCGTCATCCGGATCGGCTCAATGACCTTTATCCGGAAGGGTTCGATGATGGTTTTCATGGAAGCGTTACCTGCCTGCTACCTTAGCCGATGCAAGACAAACGTGCCAACCGGGCTGGGAGCTGCGGTCCGGCTCGCAGAAGTGCGACGCGAATCACAACTCTGCCCTTCAGGCAGGCCGCGGCCTTCATTCCGAGCCTATCCAGTCCGATAGTTCGAGGGATGGGTGCGACGCCCTTGGGGCGGTCATAAGGTGGTACGGACGAAGGAACGATCCCGTGGCGACCGGTAGTCAAGTTTGCAGGCAGTACGCAGCGACTCTGAGTCTGATACTCCTGATAACGGCGTCGCCGGTTCTGGCGGACAGTGACGCACCCACCCTCGGTCAGTTGAAACAGCTCAACGTCGAAGATCTCATGAATGTCGAAGTGACCTCGGTCGCACGGCACCCGGAGAAACTGCTGGAATCGGCGTCCGCGATTCAGGTCATCACCCAGGAGGACATTCGGCGTTCCGGCGCAACGAGCATTCCCGAAGCACTGCGTCTTGCCGACAACTTGCAAGTTGCGCAGAAAAACTCCCACGACTGGGCCATCAGTGCACGCGGCTTCAATACCGATCTTGCCAACAAGCTCCTGGTGATGATCGACGGGCGCACCGTCTATACGCCCTTGTATTCCGGCGTATTCTGGGACGTGCAAGACTATCTGCTCGAAGATATCGATCGAATCGAAGTCATCAGCGGACCGGGCGGCGCGTTATGGGGAGCCAATGCCGTCAACGGTGTGATCAACATCATCACCAAGAGCGCCAAGGACACGCAGGGATGGTACGCGGACGTCGGAGGCGGTTCGCAACCGCAGGACTTTGCCGGCGCGCGTTATGGCGGGCCACTGGCTGGGGATGGCTCCTTCCGGGTCTATGCCAAGTACTTCGATCGGGGCGACGAGGCGCTGGCCGATGGCGGCACCGACATGGACTCCTGGCACCAAAGCCGAGCGGGCTTTCGCATCGATGAGGTGCCTTCCGGAGGGGATCGCCTGACATTGCAGGGCGATGTCTACGACGGCCGGGAGGAGGAACTCGACAGCGGCAGCACCGGTACCAGCGGCGCCAATCTTCTCGGGCGCTGGACTCGCCGCCTGTCCGAGGAATCGGACTTCAGCCTTCAGTCCTATCTGGATCAGACGCACCTGGCCGACCCCGTGCAGCCGTTGCTGGTGTCAGGAGTGCAATTCAGTCCGGCCGGAACTCTGTACGACGATCTGACGACCTATGACGTCGATTTTCAGCATCGCTTCGCTCTCGGATTGCGGAACCGGCTGGTGTGGGGGTTGGGATATCGCTACACCCACGATGCCGTGCGCAATGCACCGGCACTCGGATTCCTGCCGGATGACCTGGATCAGAACCTGTACAGCGCCTTCGTCCAGGATGAAATCGCACTTCGAAAGAGCGTGTCATTTACCTTGGGCACAAAGCTTGAACACAATGATTACACGGGGTTCGAGGTCGAGCCCGATGCGCGTCTTAATTGGGCCTTGAGCCCGAACCAAGCCCTGTGGGGCGCGGTGTCGCGCGCCGTGCGTACGCCATCACGCATCGATCATGATTTGTCCGAAGGGACGCCGCCGTACTTGGTGCTGCTCAAAGGCGGCCCGAATTTCACTTCAGAATCGGTGCTGGCGTATGAGGTTGGTTACCGCGCCCAGCTCAATTCCGCACTGAGTACATCGGTGTCCACTTTCTACAATGAGTACAACGACGTTCGCAGCACCAGCTTCACGCCCGGCAGCATTTTGCCGCTGTATTTCGCCAACAATTTGCAGGGAGACACTTATGGCCTGGAGTTGAGCGCCAACTACCAGCTCTCGGAGGACTGGTCGCTGCATGGGGGATATACGCTGCTCAAGGAGCACTTGCGCGTCAAGCCGGGCCAGTTCGACTTGGACGACGCACTCAACGAAACCGCGGACCCGCAACATCAGTTTTCCCTGCGATCCTCGCTCAGCCTCCCCAGGCACACGGAGTTTTCAGCCGCATTGCGCTGGGTCGACGCCCTGCACACCAACAACGGGCCCACCCCCGGCACGGTGCCGAGCTACTTCGAGGTTGATACTCGCATGGCATGGCATGCAACGGATCGATTGGAATTGTCATTGGTTGGGCAAAACCTCTTGCACGGCCACCACGTCGAGTACGGATTCCCCAGCCCGGAACAGGTCGCCATCGAGCGCAGCGCGTATGCAAAACTGGTGTGGCGCTATTGAAGGAAAGTCGGACAAACACCTTTTGTTTAGGATGTTGTCTCAATCCGTCGAGTCGTTGCGCAGCACCTTGGCAATCGCCATCATCGTGTTCCAGTTGCGAGTGGTTACTGGGACCCCGTAGAGCCGGTCGAGTGCACCGAGCATGCCGATGACCTTCATGTGACGCCTGTACATCCCGATGACGAATCGATTTCGTCTGGTGAGGATCTTCAGCAGCCATTGACCACTGGACGGAAAACAACCAGTGCCACTCGATTCCCCTCAACCGGCCCCGCGTTTGCGCCGCCCTTATTTGGCGGTTTGCCGCGCCGCCAGCGCCGTCGGATTGGGCGTGGGCTCGGCAATCTTGCGCAGCCGGTTGCGATCGGTGTGGTGAAACGGTTCGGACTGGCCGGGGATGATCAGCAGCGTATCTTGCTCGTACGACCACGTGCCATCGGTGTGGATGTCGACCTTGATCGTGTAGCGATCGGTGCGGAATGCCTGCTCGAGAAAGGGGTTGGAGACGATGCCGTTGGTGAGCGAACCGCGTACGGCCGCGAGGGTGAACGACTTCGCGTCGGGATTCGCCTGGCCGACGGCCATCGCGGTCTGGCCCCGGGGGATCGACAGCATCAGCAGTATGGCGCGAGTGGCCGGCTCCCACAGCCAGTAGCCTACCTGGTCGTGAAAGGTCTCCGGATCGTCCGGCTTCACGATCCGGGTGTGATAGCGCAGGCCATAGTAGAGCTGCGGCCCGTTGGTCTGGGCATCGATCGGCTGGAGCTCGTAGTGCTCGATGAAGAGCTGATGCTCGGGCCCGTCGGGCTTCGGATTCACATCCATGCCGTCGGCGCTGGTCCAGACGCCGGCCATGCCGGTGAGCGGCCCGAGGTTGCCCAGCGTATCTGAGTCCGGTTCTGGTTCTGTGTAGATGTCCGCGGGGTATTGAAACATGAGAGGGCTCCGGGCAAGGGTCATGACGTCGGGAAACCTTACATGATGTTCTCGGGCGTTGGCCAGCGTCGGTGATCGCCCGAGCGCATTGGGGCAGCCGGTTTCCCACCTTGTGACAAATCTTGGACAAAGGCGTAAAACTTGCGTACCCATGGAGATAGTTTGGCGAAAGGCGCCTCGGCCCGGAGTCCACAGGCGTGGGTCCGGCGTCGGCGGCAATCAGAGGTAGCAGCAACAGAGGAGATGTCCATGAACACTGCAGTCGATATGGTGTCGCTGAGCACACCGGTTAAGCGATTCGTGAGTCAGTCTCGTCAAGCCTTGATCGACGGCCGCTGGCAGGATGCGCAGGCGGGCGAGACCTTCGAAGTGTTCAATCCGTCCAATGAATCGGTGATTGCGCGGGTAGCGGATTGCAAACGCGCCGATGTCGATCTGGCGGTGGCCGCCGCGCGCAAAGCGTTCGACAAGGGGCCCTGGCCGCGGATGTCGCCTTCGGCACGCGGCAAGATTCTATGGAAAATCGGCGATCTCATCCTCGAGAATCTCGAGGAACTGGCACAGCTCGAGTCGCTGAACAACGGCAAGCCCATTGGAGTGGCGCGCGGCGCCGACGTGCCCTTGGCCGCGGATTTGTTTCACTACATGGCGGGCTGGGCAACCAAGATCGAGGGCAGCACGATTCCCATTTCCGTTCCCTACACCCCCGACGCGCAGTACCACGCCTATACGCGCAAGGAACCCATCGGCGTCGTGGCGCAGATCATTCCGTGGAATTTTCCGTTGTTGATGGCGGCCTGGAAATTGGGCCCGGTGCTGACCGCCGGCTGTACCGTGGTGTTGAAGCCGGCCGAGGAAACGCCGCTGTCGGCATTGCGGCTCGCGCAGCTCTGTTTGGATGCCGGTCTGCCGCCCGGTGTGCTCAACGTCATCACCGGGTTCGGCGAGACTTGCGGCGCCCCGCTGGCGGCTCACAGCCAAGTGGACAAAGTCGCCTTCACCGGTTCAACCGAAGTCGGCAAGCTGATCGTCAAGGCTGCGGCGAATGATCTCAAGAAAGTCACGCTCGAGCTGGGGGGCAAGTCGCCCAACATCGTGCTCGACGATGCGGATCTCGATGTGGCGATTCCTGGTGCGGCCAGCGCCATCTTCTTCAATCACGGGCAGTGCTGCTGTGCGGGTTCGCGTTTGTTCGTGCAGGAGAAGAGCTACGATCGCGTGCTGGAAGGCGTCAGCAAGGCGGCGCGCTCCATCCGGTTGGGACCCGGCCTGAACCCGCAGAGCGAGATGGGACCCCTGGTATCGAAGACGCAGTTCGATCGCGTTACGGGCTTCCTGCGTTCCGGCAAGGAGGAGGGGGCTCGCACGGTGTGCGGCGGTAAGCGGCACGGCGAGACCGGCTATTTCGTCGAGCCCACGGTGCTCGACGGCACGAGCGACAAGATGCGCGTGTATCAGGAGGAAATCTTCGGGCCGGTGGTGACCGTGATGCCTTTCAAGGAAGTGGACGACGAGCTCATCCGCCGCGCCAATGACACGGTATACGGCCTGGCCGCGGGCTTGTGGACCAGCAACATCAAGCGCGCCCATCGCATCGCGAATGAGCTACGGGCCGGGACGGTCTGGGTAAATTGTTACAACATCTTCGATGCGGCATTGCCCTTCGGCGGCTACAAGCAGTCGGGCTGGGGCCGCGAGATGGGCAGCGAGGTTCTCAAGAACTATCTCGAGACCAAGGCTATCTGCATGAGTATCTGAGCGTAAGGCGGCGGGCGCGTCCCCCGGGGGCGCGCCACGCCTCGGCTACGGATGTCATTTCGCGCTGGCCAATACCGGTCGCCCACTGTAAAGCTCGGGATACATGTGCTTTAGGTTTTCGATCTTCGGGATATCGTACATCGCGATGTAGGGCACGCCCGGGTTGTGAATCAGATAGTCTTGGTGGTAGTCCTCCGCGGGATAAAACCCCTTGAGCGGATCCACTCGGGTCACGATGGGGTGCGAAAACGAGTGGGACTTGTCGAGTTGGCTGATATAGGCTTCGGCAATGCGCTTCTGTGTCTCGTCGCCGTAGAAGATCGCAGATCGATACTGGGTGCCGACATCAGGTCCCTGCCGATTGAGCTGCGTCGGGTCTTCAGCAACCGAAAATGCGATCTGAAGTATCTGGCCATAGGAAATGGCCGCCGGGTCGAATGTGATCTTGACTGACTCCGCGTGACCGGTACCACCGGAACCGACCATCCCGTAATGGGCGGTCGATTTGTCGCCGCCGGCATAGCCGGCCACCACGTTTTGAACGCCGCGCACATGTTCAAACACCCCTTGCACCCCCCAAAAGCACCCGCCTGCAAGCACGGCGGTTTGCGAAGGGCCCGCGGCCTTGGAATTGTCCAAAGCAGGCGGCGCGATGGCGATGGGGGCCTCCGAGCCAAATAGGGGCGATCGCCAAAAAACGACACAGAGTGCTCCGAACGCAAACGCCGCCATCAGCGGCTTTGACCATCGTGTAGTTGGGAATGTCATCACGGCTCCTCAAAAACTTGAAACGTTGATCTGCTGCGTCAGCCTCGCGGCGCAAAATGCAGTGCCACCGAGTTCATGCAATAACGCAGTCCCGTCGGGCGCGGGCCATCGTCAAACACATGTCCCAAATGCGCGTCGCAACGTCGGCAGGAGATCGCATCGCGCTGCATCCCTAAACTTGAATCCGGGCTCTTCACGACATTCAACGACGAAATCGGCTGCCAGAAGCTGGGCCACCCTGTCCCCGACTCGAACTTGGTCTTTGAGTCATACAGTGCTGTGTCGCAGCATATACAGCAATAGATCCCGTCCGCATGATTGCCATCATACTCGCCGGAGAACGGTGCCTCGGTGCCAGCCTGGCGCGTCACGCGATAGGCAAGTGCCGACAACTGAGCGCGCCATTGCGCGTCGGATTTGACGAGCTTTGCCAGGCGTACGGCTCCCAGACTCTTGCCGGCGGCGGAGAAATTCTCGATCGACACCTCAGTGTTCGATGCGGGCGCCGATAGCGTTGCCCCCAGCGCCCGGGTCACGCGCGCACTGACCGCCAGGGCACTCAGGCCGAAGGTGAGAAAACGTCGTCGATTCAGCGCGGGTTGCTTCGTTGTCATTGCGGTCCTCAACCAAATGTAAAGGAATATGCCTGAACGCCGGGGTCCAAGAATTCGATCGAAAAGACATGATCTCCGACGGCCGCTCCTTGTCGAATCAACTGATACAGGCGTTGTTCCTTGATCACGCCATTGCCCAGGGCGTCGGTGTCCGCGCCATGACTTGCGCCTGGGGCGCTGCCATCGAGCTGCGCGCGAAATCGAATCGGCTTGCCGTCCTTGCCCGGACCCAGCACGAGATGAAGATCCCGTGCGTAGAACCGATAGACAATTTTTCCAGGCGGCTTGTTCAATGTGGCCTTCTCGCTGTCGACGAACCACGTTCCGCCCAACGCCCACTGATTCAAGTCCAGTGAGGGCGGGGTGAGGTAGGTTTGCAGGCGGTCTTGAATCAACCCGCCGGCCGAGCGGAAGTTTTGCGCTCGCGCATACCCAACGTACGTTTCCGGCGACTGATCGTGGGCCTCGTCGGCGGCAGCCTGCGCGCCGAGGGCTGTTACGGATTCCATGCCGGACGGCGGTAGATTCGCGTAACCCGCCTCGGTGAGCAACTGGCGGATGGTTTGCTCCGATTCCTCGTAGTGACCTTCGCCGAAGTGATGGCTTCGGATGTGGCCCGCGGCATCGATGAAATAATGCGCCGGCCAGTACTGGTTGTTGAATCCCTGCCAGATCGCATAGTTGTTGTCGAGAGCCACCGGGTAGGTGATCCCCAGCTCCGTCACGGCACGACTCACATTGGCCGGATCTTTTTCGAAGGCGAACTCGGGTGCGTGAACACCGATGACGACGAGACCATGATCCTTATATTTCGCGTACCAGGTTTTCACGTACGGCAGTGCCCGCAGGCAGTTGATACAGGAGTAGGTCCAGAAATCCACCAGGACCACTTTGCCGTGCAACTCCTCGGGCGAAAGGGCGGGTGAATTCAACCACGATGTGGCACCGGCGAGCGAGGGCATTTCACCCTCGATCGGCAGGGTTCCGGAGGGCCTTCCGGACATCATCATGGCATGACCTCCCGCCATCGAATTGGTCATCGCATTGGTCATCGCCATGGAATTGCCACTGCCCGATGCGGCGCCGTCCGGCTTGAGATCGTCGATCAGCGACTGCTCCAGCCGATTGGTCCCGGCGAGCGACATACGAGTCAGCACGCTACTGTCCCAACCCAAGGCGATGGCGGCAACGGCGAGCAATACCGCGACGCCCAGGCCGCGTCGCACCCATTCCCCCGCACCGAGCGATTTCTTCAACGCTCGAAACACGCGTCCGCCGGCGAGAATGGCAACCGCCAACGACGCCGCCGCGCCGGCAGCGTAGGTAAACAACAACGCGGTGGTGTTGACGCTCGGCCCCGATATGGCGGCACCCGTGAGCACGAGGCCGAGAATGGGGCCTGCGCACGGAGCCCACAAGAGTCCGGTGGCGACTCCCAGCAGAAGAGAGGGAACGAATCCGACCGCGGTATCTCCGGGCGAATTCTGCGGTATCAATCGATTCCCGAGCGCGACGAAGGGTCGAGCCATCCAATCCGCCAGCCGCCGTGACAGCAAAGTGGCCGCGAACGCCGAGAGCAGTACCATCGCGAATATGCGGCCGTATTGGTTGACTCGAACCGCCCAGGCGCCGCCGACCGCCGCCAGCGTGGCAATGCCGGCGAACGTGACCGTCATTCCCATCAAGAGCGGCAATCCGCTCGTCAGGAATTTCTGTTCCGATCGGGCGAACACAAACGGCAATACCGGCAGAATGCACGGGCTCAATATGGTCAGCACACCGCCGAGAAATACCAGAAGCACTAGGATCATAATATCTTCTCGCCCGGATCGTCTGTTTCACCATTAGCCGCAGGCATGCGCCAAATTGTGCGCCTTCGGTCGCCTCGTGAGAAATCGCGAATGCGTGCCACTGGTAGTTAAGACCGGTGCCAAGTGGATTAAATTTCAGCCGCTCCGCAGATACTGCTTCATGGCGCGGAAATATGCCATTTCCAGCGCCGGCAGTTCAGGAGTGAGCGGTGACTCCCACGTCCACGCTCACCTTGTGCCGCCCGCCGCCGACGATCATGCCGCGGATGGGAGACACGTCGCCGAAATCCCGCCCCCAGGCGAGGGTCACGTGATCTTCGCCGACCACGCAGTCGTTGGTCGGATCGAAATCGATCCAGCCGTGCGGCGGGCAATACACCGATACCCACGCATGGGAGACATCGCCGCCGACCAGGGCATCGCTCTCTCCGGCGCGTGATGTTCTGATGTATCCGCTCACGTAGCGGGCGGCGAGACCTGAGGAGCGCAGGCATCCAATCATGAGATGCGCGAAGTCCTGACAGACCCCCCGGCGGCTCGCGAGCACCTCCGTGATCGAGGTGCGGTTGTTCGTCGAGTCGGGGACGTAGTCGAAGTCGCGGTAGATCTGCCGCGTGAGCGCCTGAGCGGCGGCGCCAATGGGCCGGCCGGACGGGAAGCATTCACGCGCGTAGTCCTCGATTGCCTGTTTGAGCGGCACGTGGCTCGAGCGCATCCGGAATCGACAGGCATCGAGGTCGGCGTCGTTCATGGGCGAGGCGCGGTAGCTCAAGCGCTCACGGACGCGGTCCCACGGCTCGTTGTCTTCCAGGGGAACGGGCCTGCGCGGCAGCACCTCGACCTGCATCTCGGCGCTGACGGACAGACGCTCGTGCGAGCGGGCGTACTCGAGCCGCGCGATGCGGTTACCGAAGGCATCCAGATCCTCGTGCAAGAAATTCGGCAGCGGGTCGAGTCGAAGAGAATGCGAGAGGCACCGCTGGTGTTCGAACTCGCGCGGCGTCAGATGCAGGAGGTGGTGCGAATGGGCGACGTCGCCGCCGTATTCATACACGGTGGTATGGCGGACGGCATAGCGCGTCACGTGGTCACCGCCTTGAGATCGAAGTCGACATGCGAGAAATGCTGCGAGGTGAGCTGGTCCGAAACCTGCGCAGCCGCCGCGTTCAGCTCCTTCAGACACTGGGACAGCATGCGTCGCGACACTTGCACCATGAGAGGATCGTCGGGGCGCGCGCCATCCTTGAGCGCGATCAAATCCTCGATGGGCTCGTACAGCGCGTCCTGGGGGCGGCTGCCGAGCGATTCCGCCACCTCGATGAGGAGGGTGTTGATGGAGCGCCACTGGAACGCGAGTGCGCGAGGGTTGTGCTCGTCGTAGACCAGCAGCTCGACGGTGTTGTCCCAGACGGGCGGCGCACGGTAGCGGGTGCGATAGGTGACGGCGCTGTCGCCGAGCTCCAGCAGCCACTCCAGCTCTTGCCGGAGCGGCGTGTCGGCGGCGGCGAGGCGCCGCGCGAGAACGTCACCGAGAAACTGCAGCCGCTCCAGGCGCCGGCCGATCAACATAAGCCTCCAGCCATCGTCCTGCGTCATGTCGTCGAGCGCGAATCCCGCCAGGGACACGAGAGACAGCAGCAATCGGTCGAGCGTCTCGCGCGCGTCGCTCCGCGCAGCCTCGGCACGCCGGAAGTCGCGCTGCAGTACCGTGACCGCGCGCCAGTTCTCGGCAGAGAGAGAGCTTCGTACCTGAGCGGCGCACTCACCCAGTCGGCCGATGTCGCCGCTCAAGGTGAAGCGCTTTTCGGAGTCGAACACCGACGCGGCGCCGAACTGCTTGCAGATCTCGACCGCTTGCGCCCAGAAAGGGAGATTGCGGCGCAGGCCGAGCGTCGCGCGTAGGAGCCGGGTCTTATCCTCGCAGCGTTCGGCATAGCGGCCCATCCAGAAGAGGTTCTCGACCAAGGTGGAAGGCAGATCCTGATGCCGGCTGGCCGCCCGCGGGTCGCTCCGCGGGATGGGGGCTGTGGATTCCTCGGAGGTCTCGCTGGAGTCGCACAGGACCCAGATATCCTTGCTGCCGCCGCCCTGCTGCATCGAGACGATTTCCGCGTGATCGTCGGCGGCGAAACGGGCGAGCCCCCCCGGCATCACCCGGTAGCCTCCGGGCGTTGCAATGGCGTAGACGCGGATGCCGAGCGCGCGGGCGGAGAAGCCGTCGGAGTTCTTGGTGTACCACACCGGCGCTTGCGAGAAGGCAAGGTGCTCTTGCGCGACGAAGCGGTGCGGCCGAGCGCGCATCCGGGCGATCAGCTCGGTGCGCTGTTCGGTGGACAGGTCGCGGCCGAACACGGGAGCACGGTCCTGATTGGGGAAAGTGGGCTTGATCACGAGGCGCGGGAGTTGCTCGATGACGGACTCGAATGCGGGCCGCTCGCCGCACCACCAGGTCGCGACCGACGGCAAGGTCAGGCGCTCGCCGATGAGCGATTCGGAGAGCGCGGGCAGAAAGCCGAGCCAGGCGGCAGACTCCATCACGCCGCTGCCGAGCGCGTTGGCGACGACCACGTTTCCCTTGCGGATGGCGGCAAGCAATCCGGGCACGCCCAGCGCGGAATCGACGCGCAGCTCCACCGGGTCGCAAAAATCGTCGTCGAGTCTTCGGAACACCGCATGCACACGCTTCAGGCCAGTGAGCGTCTTCAGGAACACGGTTTCGTCGCGGACGGTGAGATCGTGTCCTTCGATCAACGGGAAGCCGAGCTGGCGCGCGAGGTAGGCATGCTCGAAATAGGTTTCGTTGAACGAGCCCGGCGTGAGCACCACCGCGAGCGGATCTTCGCCCGCGCCGCGGAGCAACTCGTCGCGCAGTGCCGCGAAAAACGCGCCGAGCGGCCGCACTTCCATCGATTGGGCCAATTCCGGCAGTGCGCGCCGCACGATCTGGCGATTTTCGAGCGCATAACCCGGGCCGGACGGTGCCTGGGTGCGGTCGGCGAGCACCCACCATCGACCGTCGGAGGAGCGCGCGAGGTCGACGCCGTAGATCCACAGCCATCGATCGTCGCGCAGGCGGATGTCGCGGCAGGGCCACAGGAAATTCGGATGGCCGAACGGGATGTCGGCGGGCAAAGCACCGTTCGACAAGAGTTCTTGCTTGCCGTAGAGATCGGAGAGCACGGCGTTCAACAGACGCGCGCGCTGAGCGACCCCGGCCTCGATGGCTTTCCATTCCTGCGCGGCCACGAGATAGGGGAGTGGATCGAGGATCCACGGGCGATCTCGACCCTGCTCGTCGGCGTAAACGTTGTAGGTGACGCCGTTCTCGACGATCATGCGGCGCGTGAACTCCGTGGCGCGGCGCGCGGCCCGTGCGTCGTCCTCGGACACACCGCGAATCAGGGGACGCCAGTGGCTGCGAATGCCGCCATCGTCGGCGATCAGCTCATCGTACCGCCCGGCATAGCTTCGATAGGTGGCGAGTCTCGAATCGTTCTGCGTCGTGCCGGTTCTCTCGCCGGCGGTATCCCTGATCTTCTCCATGGATGTGGGTGGCCGGCTTAGCGGTGGCGCAGGTCCAGGGTGAACGGGAACTCATCGTCGGGCGAGGCCGGTTCGACGTTCATGACACCCGGGGTGTGGTCCTGGCGGAAGAACCGCGCCAGCCGGCGACTCTCGGCCTCAAAGGCATTCACCGGGAATGTGTCGTGACTGCGCCCGCCCGGATGCACCACATGATATCGACAACCGCCTCTCGATCGCTTCATCCAGGTATCCACTATATCGAATGTCAACGGCGAGTGGACGCCGATGTTCGGATGCAGCGCGGACCAGGGCTGCCACGCGCGGTAGCGCACGCCGGCCACGAACTCTCCGGCGCGCCCGGTGGGCCGGAGGGGTATCGCGCGGCCGTTGCAGGTGACGACGTATCGATCGGGCGCGAAGCCGCCGACTTTCAATTGCAGCCGCTCCACCGACGAGTCCACATAGCGCACCGCGCCGCCGCCGGTTCCTTCCTCGCCCATGACGTGCCAGGGCTCGAGCGCCTGCCGCAGCTCGAGCGACCCGCAGGTCAGCGACAGATCGCCGAGCTTGGGAAACCGGAACTCGAAGTGCGGTGCGAACCACTCGAGGCTCAGCTCGAAGCCGGCGTGCGCCGTCTCCTCGATCACATCCTCGAAGTCGGCCCGCACGAAATGCGGCAGCAAAAAACGGTCGTGGAGCTCCGTTCCCCAGCGTGCCAGGCGCGCGGGCGCATAGGGCTCGCGCCAGAAACGAGCCACCAGAGACCGCAACAGCACCTGCTGCACCAGGCTCATGCGCGCATGCGGCGGCATTTCGAACGCCCGCATCTCGACGAGCCCAAGCCGCCCGGTGCTCGAATCGGGGGAGAACAGCTTGTCGATGCAGAATTCGGCGCGGTGCGTGTTGCCGGTGACATCGATCAGCAAATTACGCAGCAACCGGTCGATGAGCCAGGGCGGGACTTCAGTTTCCGGCGCCGGGAACTGGCTGAATGCGATCTCGAGC
>JBARBX010000235.1:0-3259 GCA_049793535.1 Steroidobacteraceae bacterium
GAGCACGGCCGCCGCCACGATGCCCGGAGAAACGGAATCGGGTGATCGATTCTGGGCCGGTTTCGGTTCGAATGGCATGGTGTTCGCGGTGATCGATGGTTTGGGTCACGGGCGAGCGGCGGCCGCGGCGGCCGAGATCGCGATCGCAACATTGGAGCGGCATGTCGGCCATCCCCCCATCGAGATGCTGCGTCATTGCCACGAGTCTTTGCGCGGCACGCGCGGCGTCGCCATGAGTCTCGCGGCATTCAACACCGAGGACGCCATGCTCACATGGATCGGCGTCGGCAATGTCGAGGGCACTCTGCTGCACCGGGATCCCGGGCTGCCCGGCGGCAAACTATTGCTGCGCAACGGCGTGGTCGGCAGTCACCTGCCCACTCTTCGAGCCGAAGAACTCGCCCTGCGGCCCGGCGATATCCTGACCATGGTGACGGACGGCGTGACCGCCGAGCATCTGCCGCGCCTCACCCAGGACGGCCATCTCCAGCCGATGGCCGATGGAATACTTGCCGGTGCCTGCAAGGGCACGGATGACGCCCTGGTCTTGGTTGCGCGATTTCGAGGGACCCAGCCGTGAACGACACCGCCAGCAACTATCCGACATCGTTGGGCGATTACCTGAACGGTGCGGGAGAGTCCGCACTGCAGCGCGCGTATGAAATCGGGCGCCGGGCATTGGAGGCGGGCACGGGCTTGGTCGCGATTGCGGACATTCACCACGGCTGTCTGCGGACGCTGGTGACGCAGACGCTCGAGAATGACGAGCGCGATCGCATCTTGAGGCGCGCCGCGCAATTCTTCGCCGAATGCATCTCGCCTTACGAAATGACATACGGCGGATTTCGCGAGGCCAATACGGCGCTGCGCCACTTCAATGAGGTGCTGGAACAGGAAGCCAAGCGGATTTCCAACGCGCTGCACGATGAGGCCGGACAATTGCTGGTGGCGGTGTACATCGCGCTGCAAGACCTGGCCGACGAGATGCCGGCCGTTCAGCCGCGTGTTGTCGAGGTGACGCAACTGCTCGATCAAATCGAATTTCAGCTGCGCCGACTGTCGCACGAGCTGACGCCGACCCTGTTGAACGACTTAGGTTTGGTGCCGGCCCTGCGCTACCTGTTCGAGGGGCTCGCACAGCGGTCCAGGCTGAAGATCAGCATCGAAGCGGCGCCGGAGGAGCGGTTGCCGAGGCGCGTCGAGACCACCCTTTACCACATCGCCAAAGAGGCGTTGCACAACGTGGTCAAGCACGCGCAGGCGACCGCGGTTTGGATTCGATTTCAGCAAACGGCCGGTTCAATCGCCTGTTCCATACGGGACAACGGCAAGGGCTTTGACCCGGCGTCGATCGCCGCCCGCACGGACGAACAGGGTTTTGGGCTGATGGGCATTCGCGAACGCCTGAATGTTGTCGGAGGGCACGTACAAGTCAACTCAAGCGTCGGCAACGGCGCGGAGTTGGTGATATCCATTCCGGTGGAACCCCTGGAGCAATGAGTGGCGATTCGGCTGATACTCGCGGACGACCATCTCATTGTGCGGCAGGGATTGAGGCTGGTGCTCGAGAAGGAACACATCGAAATACTGGGCGAAGCCTCCGATGGACCTGAGGCGATCCGCCTGATCCGGGAGCTGCACCCCGCCATTGCGGTGCTCGATCTCGATATGCCGGGCCTCAACGGATTGGCCGTACTGCGCGAAGCGGCGCTCGTGAGCCCGCAAACACGCGTCATCATTCTCACGCGTCACATGGAAGAGCCCTATGCCGTCGAGGCGTTGCGCGTCGGCGCGCGCGGTTATGTGCTGAAGACGCAGGCCAGCACGGATTTGGTGGCCGCAATCCAGCACGTGAACCGCGGCGAGGTGTACTTGAGCCCCAAGATTTCCAAGGCTGTCGTGCAGGCGTATCTGACCAACGCGGAAGGCAGCAGCGGACAACTGAGCGTGCGCGAAAAGCAAGTTTTACAACTGGTGGGCGAAGGGTTTTCGACCAAGAAAATCGCGACTCTGCTGGGCATCAGCGTCAAAACGGCGGACACGCACCGCACCAAGCTCATGGAAAAACTCGACATACATCAGACCGCCGGGCTGGTCCGTTACGCCATTCGCAACGGCTTGCTGGAGCCTTAGCAGCCTCGCGTTGAATACTCGGACAGGCTCGGAGTAGGACTCGGCCTACACGCCGTTGCGCGCGCCCTCACCCACGGCATCCGGGTGTTTCCTACCGCAGCCATCAATGATTCACCCGATTGTGTGTCCCGGTACGCCGTCTATGCTGTCGGCTAGCATCGGCAAGCGAGGCGCACACGGGGACCATGAAACAAAAACTGCTCAAGGCGCTGGTCGTCTTGAATAACCATGAAAATTCCTGGTTTTTAAACGGGGGATTTCACGAGTCGATCGACCGTCACTTGATAGACGTCAAAAGCCTTGCGGTGAGCATGGACGACCTCAACGGCACCTTGGCGCGGATCGCGCAGCAGACACCCGATGTGCTGCTGGTGGATTCAACGTTGGCCCCGAACTTCATGTCGAACATGGTCATCCAGGTGCGCTACAGGATGCCGGACCTGCCCGTCGTGTTGCTGCCGAACATCGGGGCGGATCCCCGGACCGGCAACGGCTTGGACAGCGGCATGATGGCCGCCGACACCATTGCGCGAACCATACGCTACGCCGAAGGCCAGTTGGGGCTGCAGCGCACGCTGCTGCAAATGGCATTGCGGGATGATTTGACCGGCTTGCACAACCGCCGCGGATTTACCGCGCTTGCGACCCGGTACCTTCAATGGGCGCGCGGCACGGGCCAGAACTTGGCGATGCTGTTCGCCGATATCGATGGCTTGAAGTCGATCAACGACCGCTTCGGCCACGGCGAAGGCGATCGAGCGATATCGCTGACGGCGGCGGCCATCAAGGAGACCTTCCGCAGATTCGACGTGACTGCGCGTTTGAGCGGCGATGAATTCGTGGCATTGATCATCGAGGCGCCCGGGCACAGCGTGGAAGTGATCCGCGACCGCTTGCAGGCGAATCTGGCGGAGCGCTCGGCCGCGGAGCGCCGCTATGCATTGTCCCTGAGCGTGGGGGTGGCTTATTTCGATCCCGGCAAGCCCGTGGCTCTGCAAGAACTGATGCGGCAGGCCGATGCGGCGCTGTATCGGCTCAAACACAAGTCCAGGCGGATACCCGACGGCCTCGCCGCGGCGAAGTCGGAGGCACCGGCGCGGGTCGTCGGCGCCGCCCTGCTGCCGGC
>JBARBX010000236.1:0-3708 GCA_049793535.1 Steroidobacteraceae bacterium
CACAAACTCTTAGCAGTTCGCCAAAATACTTTAAACTCAAATCACTACTCCCGCTGAGGTGCGCAGCGTGCGCCGCTCCATACAATGACCGGAAGCGCCGCGGCTCCTTGCTAAGCGTCGCTTCAAATTGAACCAATGCCTCCCTGGGGTTATTCATTTCCAACAACATCTCTCCCAGCAATTCCCGCGCTGGGGACAGTGGCCCCGGTGTCAGCACACTTTTCTCTGTCCCATCTTCCAATTTCGCCGCTGACTCCATCTCCTGCAAGGCTTCCCCCTTCTTGCCCGCTGCCAGCGCCGCCCAAGCCGCGACCTCAGTCGCCTGAATTTCCACCTGCTGCGCCCAGTAAGGCTCGTTGGTCTTGGAAAGGCGCGCCTGGATATGCCTCAATGCCGTCGCTGATTTGTTCGCCACCGCAGCGTCTCCCAATCGCGCCGCGCCCAATCCTCGGGCGAGCCAAGTCACAGCATCGGCGTAAGGAAACGGCGTCTCCGACTGGGCCAGCTTCTCTGCCTGCTGCCAGTCCCGGCGCTCCAACGCATATCGTGCGGGGATCGCCGCGAGCGCAAAATAGCCAGCCGAGGGCGGGCCGGCGCCAATCAGTACCGCCTTCGGGTCGAAGCGTGAGGCCATTTCCGGCAGAGACTTCACGATCCGGGCTGCCGCCTCGTCTTGTCCCGTTTGCAAGTAGGCATAAGTTTCGTAGTCGCTGGCATGCAGCTCTTCGGCCGTCTGACCCTGACGCCGCGCTGCCGCGGCGGCCGCCACATTGCTGTCAATCGACTCCTGCCAATATCCCAAGCGGGTGAATGTATGCGACGGCATGTGCAGCGCGTGAGGCGCATCGGTGGCAATTTCCGCGTAGCGTTGCGCCGCGACTAGGGCGCGGCCCGCCAGCGCCGGCACGTCGTAGGCATGGATAATGTAGTGTGCTAAAC
Organism: Steroidobacteraceae bacterium; assembly: GCA_049793535.1. Classification (GTDB taxonomy): domain Bacteria; phylum Pseudomonadota; class Gammaproteobacteria; order Steroidobacterales; family Steroidobacteraceae; genus Bog-1198. The sequence goes on from JBARBX010000236.1 coordinate 940, forward strand.
CGGGATGGGTCGGCTCCTCCGCGAACAATTTCTCGAGAATTGCTCCCGCTTTGAGTTGGTCTGCGTAGGTCGCGTCGCCGGGATCCGCTGCGGCCGCGAGCGCCAATGCGTAGAAGATCTGCGCTTCGTGGTCGTCCGGATATTTTACCGCGACCTCTCCCATGGCATCGCGATAGGCGAGCCATCGCGCTCGCTGCGGCGTACTTCCGAAGTCCCGGTACAGATTGCTTGCGGCCGCGAGATAGGCCCGTTCGCGGTCTGTCTTTGCGCCCCGGCTTTCGCCGCGTCCAACGTTCTCGCGGCCTAATTGCAGTAGCCTCATGTCGATTATTCCGGGTGCGAAAGGATTTCCCCAATCGCTCAGTGCAATTCCCCAGTACGCAATTGCGCACCCAGGGTCTTCCCCCAGAACCGCGTTAAAACCATCGATGGCGCGGCTGAACTGGAAAGAATGAAGCAGTGCCACCGCGCGATTAAAATCGCTCTGCGCCGGTTCGTTGCATGATGTGGCGAAGTGAACCTCTCCCAGCTTCTCGCCGTTCCCATGCTGATGCTCTTGCGTCATTCCACGCGCTGCAGTGAGCACCAACAGGACAGCCGCAATGAGTTTGTTCCCGTGCAATGGCCCCCCTCCGGCTCGGAGTACCTCAAGTGGATACAACGACTCAAATCATACGAGTCCAACGGTCACATCGCGAATGACACCTTAATGGCGGTGAGTTTTAGATCGACTATCCCATTACCCTTCCTACATGGTTAATAAATCGCCCAGGTTTGATTAATGTTTCAGCGCCTATACTGGACTAAGGTGGATCTCGGGACGCAACGCTTACGCTGCCGCCTTTATGAATCCCTGCCGCCCGTGGCGAGCGGCCGCCCTAGGGAACCGAAAAGCCACTTAGGCACCCGGTGGCGCGTTGTGCTGTCGTAAATACTCATTCAGCGTGTGAGTGAGCGAAACGAAGTCCGATGGAATCATCAGGACCGTTGTGCTGTTGTTCTCCGCCCCGACCTCGGAAATCATCTGCATTCGCCGCAGCTCCAAGGCGGCCGGATTGGCCATGATCTGCGCCGCCGCCGCCGAAAGTTTTACTGACGCCTCCAACTCCGCCTCCGCCTTGATTATGCGCGCTCGCTTTTCGCGGATGGCTTCCGCTTGCATAGCCATCACTTGTTGCATGGCGACCGGTAGTTCAACGTCCTTCATTTCAAACCGCTGTACTTCAAGTCCCCACGCGGCAGTCGAACCAGCAATACTCTCACAGAGCAGCGTATTGATCTTATTCCGCTCCTGGAGGACTTCGTCTAAGTCAATTAGCATCAACACACCTCTCGCCACCATTTGGCGAAATCATCGATCGCCAAGGATTCAAGAAAGATGCATTCCCACAAAGCGTCCAATCTCTGCAAAGACATCATCAACCTGGCTGGGCGTCGGCGCACCACCCCGGGTGTACGCACAGATCAACACTGGCTCGTCGCGCGTCGACCAGGTCACGGCGATGTCGCCAAAGGCGTCCTTGCCGTTGTTGCCAGTCTTGTCGCCGACGCGCCAGTCTTTCGGCAGGCCGGCGCGCAGCCGGTTGTCTCCGGTCTTGCAACCCAGCATCCAGCCTGTGAGCCGCTCGCGCGAGGTTGGCGACAGTGCCTTCCCGAGTATGAGCCGCCGCAGGTTGCCGGCCATGGCGGCGGGCGTGGTGGTGTCGTGCGCATCGCCGGCAGGCGTGCGGTTCAGTTCCGGTTCGTTGTGATCCAGCCGGCTTACCGTATCGCCGATGGATCGCCAAAATGCGGTTAGCGCGGACGGGCCGCCGAAGCGCGCCAGCAGAGCGTTAGCACAGGTGTTGTCGCTGAACTCGACGGCGGCCTCGCACATGTCGGCCACCGACATGGCACCTTTTGCCAAGTTCTGTTTGGCAACGGGTGCCCATTCCAGGAGGTCAGCGGAGCCATAAGCGATCAGCTCATCCAGGCGAGCCTGACCGCGGTCGACGCCGGCGAGAACGCAGGCCGCAAGTGATGCCTTGAATGAACTGCACATCACGAAGCGCTCATGAGCGCGCCAGCTTAACAGCGCATCCGTCCGGAGATTTTTCGCATAAACACCAATGTGGCCGCCGCTATCGCGCTCATAGGCCGTTAATGCCGCAATCGGGGCTGTTTGAGCCAGCGCAGGTGAAGCAAGCAGTGCAAGGGTAGCGCATAAAACGTCTCTTCTATTCATTCACCGTCCTCGAAGAAACTGAACCCGACCCAGGCTGAGAAATGGCGCTTATCACTGAAACAGGAACTGCGCCTTCATGTCGCTTTCGATAGCCGTGGCCAACGCACGAAACAGTTGATAGCTGCCGTCATTGCACGGCTGCTGCGCAAAGGTATGCGCGAAATCGCGAGTGACCGTAATGACGTTGCCGCTGGACTCGTAATGTGCGTCGTAGCGGCCGAAATCGTTGGTTACATGCACATCCTTCGGTGTGCTGGAAATTCGCATGGACGCAGGCAGAGTCAGACGCGTGATTTCCTTGCGGGTACCCGGAATGCCGCAGGCCCAAGGATACTTTCGCGCCGGCAGGGGGGCGGCCCGTGCGAGATCCGCCACGCGCGCCACGCGCAATCCGCTGGGGAGCGGGAAGGCGCCGGGTCCCGGCATATTCACAAGATGGGCAATTGTGAATGTCGTTTGATAGGAGTATGGCTTGGTGAGATCGCGCGGGTCCCCCTTGGCGAATGAACCGGTACCGCTTTCACCGTATTGAGCCAGCACTGAGC
>JBARBX010000237.1:0-9665 GCA_049793535.1 Steroidobacteraceae bacterium
GTGGTGACGCGGGAAATCGTCGATTCATGCATTTCGAAGGCCTCGGCGACATCCTTCAGAATCAACGGTTCCATCGCCTCCTCGCCCAACTCGAAGAAGCTGGTCTGCCGCTGCACGATGCAGCGCGCCACCTTGATCAAGGTCTCGTTGCGGATTTCGAGGCTGCGCATCAGCCAGCGGGCCTCCTGCAATTGAGTGCGCAACATCGCATGGTCGGGGGAGCGGGAGATCAGATTCGCGTAGGTGTTGTTGACGCGCACCCGCGGCACCGTCGCCTGGTTGATCTCGACGATCCAGCCATGGTCCGTGCGGCGCACAAAGACGTCCGGAATCACGTATTCAGCCTGCGCCGGGTTGACCGCGGCGCCGGGACGGGGATGGCAGGAGCGCACCAGCGCCAGCGCCATTTCCAGGTCCGCCTCGCTGCAGCGAAGCTGCCTGCGCAACAGCACCAGCTGCTGGCCGGCGACCAGGTCCAGATGTTCGAGCGCCACCCGGATCGCGACGTCCCGCGCGGGGGTGTCGGGGTGGAGTTGGCGGAGCTGCAGAGCGATGCATTCGCCCAGGCTGCGGGCGCCGACGCCGGCGGGCTCGAGCGACTGCACCAGGGCAAGAATGTTTTCCACCTGGGGGAGGGCGGCGTCGATCTCCGGCAACAGGCTCAGGCGGATGTCTTCGAGGGAATCCTTGAGGTACCCGTCGTCGGTGATGGCGTCGGTGATGACGCGCGCGATCGCCATGTCGACGGCGGACAGTTTGGCGAGTTCCAATTGCTCGATGAGCTGTTCCTGCAGGGTCTGGCCGTGCTGGTCGCTGAAATCGCTGCTGCGGTCGTCGTCTCCCGACCAGGGGGTATCCGACGGACCGCTGGCCTGTTCGCCCCAGGCCTCGTCGGCGATCTCCACCTCCGGTTCCTCGCGCTGATCGCCGGAGGTGCTGTTGCCGTCGAGCTCCGCGTACTTTTCCTCGACCGGCGCGGGCACTTCGTCGCGAATCTCGTCGCGAACCTCGCCGCGCACGGCGTCGCGTGCAATTTCCACCGACGTCTCGAGGGTTTCCTCGTCCGCCTCGAGCATGACATTGGTCTCGAGGGTTTCGCGGACATGCGCCTGCAGGTCGAGCGAGGGGAGCTGCAGCAGCCGAATCGCCTGTTGCAGCTGCGGCGTCATGGTGAGCTGCTGGCCGATGCGAAGCTGCAGACTTGGCTTCAACATATTTCTATTCGGTTCCAGCCTACAGTTTGAAATCCTGACCCAAGTACACCTCACGGACCTGCGGGTTGGCAAGAATCTGATCCGCAGATCCGGAGGCAAGCACCGTCCCTTGACTCACGATATATGCGCGGCCGCAGATTCCCAAGGTCTCCCGGACATTATGATCGGTAATGAGCACGCCGATGCCCTTGTCGGACAAGTGTTTGATTATTCTCTGAATATCGGCGACGGAGAGGGGGTCGACGCCGGCAAACGGCTCATCCAGCAGGATGAATCTCGGATCCGCGGCGAGGGCCCGGGCGATTTCCACCCGGCGCCGTTCCCCGCCGGAGAGGGAGAGCCCCAGGCTGTCGCGAACGTGGCCGATGTGCAGCTCCCCCAACAGCTCATTCAGGCGGGCGCCACGCGCCGCATCGTCGAGCCCGGGCCGGGTTTCGAGGATGGCGAGGATATTGTCGGCCACCGACAGCCGGCGGAACACCGAGGGCTCCTGGGGCAGATAGCCCAACCCGAGCTGCGCGCGCCGGTGCATGGGCAGCCGGCTGATGTCGCGGTTGTCCAGATAGATCTCGCCGTGCTCGCAGCGGGTGAGGCCGACGATCATGTAGAAGGCCGTGGTCTTGCCGGCGCCGTTCGGCCCCAAAAGACCCACGACCTCGCCGCTCTCGACCTCCAGCGACAGATCCCGCAGCACCTGCCGCGATTTGTAACTCTTGGCGAGGCTCAGGGCTCGCAATACGCTCATGGTTTGGGTTTGGCCGGCGGCGTGATGATGATGTGCACCCGCTGGGAACCCTGTTCCGAGCCTTCGGCGACGATGGTTTGCGTGACCACGTTGTACTTCAGCGATTCGCCCTGAATCTCCCGCTCGCCGTCGCTCATCCAGGCGTTCTTGGACAGATGCACCACGCCCTTGGTGACGTCGTAGTCGATGGTATCGGCATGGCCTTGCGCGAGCTTGCCCGTTTTCACGATGCGCTGCTCGAACGCGGCCGGATTGCCGTTGACCACGGCCTTGGCGAGAAGCTTCTTGGCGAAGGTGACATTCGCCTCGTCCGCCGTAAGCTGCCCCTGCTCCATGCCGATTTTGACGTTGCCGCGAAACACCCAGTGGCTGTTTTCGAAGTCCAGGCCCGTGGCCTGCGCCTGATCGGCGGCGACCGACATCGCGCCCTGCGAGATGCGCACCTTGCGAAATACCAGATTGCTGTTCTTGTAGTCCAGTTCGGAGGACTGTGCGTCCAGCAATATCGACTGCTGCTCCAGGTGCTCCGCCAAGGCGGATGAAGTGGACAGCACGAGCGCGAACAAAGCCAGGGATCTAGGGATGGAAGCGGCCATTGACCTTCGATTCTAGGCGCATCGTGCGCTCTTTCAAATTCGCGATGAGGCCGCGCGCCGTCAGGGTATGTTCGGCGAAATCGATGCGCACGTCGCCCTGGGTGCTGGCGATGGCGTCCGGGACGTCGTAGCTCAGGGTATCGGTGTGGATCACGGCCGCGCCCTCCCGCCCGGCGGCTTCGCCCTGCAGGCGCACGTTGCCGGTGACGTCGACCACCTTGCCGCCCGGCTCCACGTGCGCGACATCGCCGACCATGATCCACGACTGGCCGTTCGGAGCCTGGTAGCCGACACGGACGTTGTACAGCGCCACCTCGTCGCCGTGCGCGATCTGATCGATGCGCTCGGCTTCGATGCGAACGCTGGGCTCGCCCGCAAGATCGTAGTCGGTGAGCACGGCGTTCTTGAGGTAGTAGCCCGGCAACTCCGCCTGTTTGGCGTCGATTTTGGCATGCGGCCTGCGCACCGGCGAAGTCAATATCCAAGTGCTGACAATCAATGCCAGTACCGCGAGCACCGTGAACACCCGGAACAGCATCAGTTTGGGGCGGCGCGCGCGCGCAAGATGGCGTCGCACAATTCGCGCACGGCGCCCTCGCCGCCGTGCGCCCCGGCCACCCAATGGGCGGCCCTCTGCACCAGCGGGTGCGCGTCCGCGACGGCGCAGGCAAAGCCGACCGCCGACATCAGCGGCAAATCGGGGGTGTCGTCCACGATGCAGGCGCAATTCAAGGGGTCGATTTTCAATCTTCCGGCGAGGCGATGCAGTGCGGCGACCTTGTCACTGCAGGCTTGGACCAGGTGGGGTACGCGGAGTTCTTTTATCCGCGCGGCAACCGCGCCGGAACGCCGGCCGCTGAACGCCGCCACCGCGACCCCCGCGCTCATCAAGAGCTTGATGCCGTGGCCGTCGCGCACGTGAAAGGCCTTCAGCGCCTCGCCGCGCGGGCCGAAATACAGGCGCCCGTCGGTGAGCACGCCGTCGACGTCCAGTATCAGGAGTTCTATCCGCGCGAGCGGTGTCGCCTTGCGCGCCTTCAAACCACACCTGCGCGCAGCAGATCGTGCACGTTGAGCGCGCCGACGATCTTGTCGTCGGCGTCGACCACGAGCAGCGAAGTGATGCGGTGGGTTTCCATCAAGTGCACAGCTTCCGCCGCGAGAGTCGAGGGCCGCACGGTTTTCGCATGCCGGCTCATGACCCGGTCCATGCGGGTCGTGCGCAGATCCGTCGACGCATCGAGGGCGCGCCGCAGATCGCCGTCGGTGAATACGCCGAGGACCCGCATGGCATCATCGACGATGGCGGTCATGCCGAGACCCTTTCGAGTCACCTCCAACAGGCCCTCCGCCAGCGGAGTGCCGGGCCGTACGCTGGGAATATCGGCGCCGGTGCGCATCACGTCCTGCACGTGCAGCAGCAGGCGCCTCCCCAGGCTGCCGGCCGGATGGGAGCGTGCGAAGTCTTCCTCGGTGAAGCCGCGCGCCTTCAACAGCGCCACGGCCAGCGCATCGCCCACGGCCAATGCCGCCGTGGTGCTGGCGGTGGGGGCGAGATTGAGCGGGCAGGCTTCGGCCGGCACGCCGATGTCCAGGTGCACCGTGGCGGCCCGGGCAAGCGCCGAACTTATGTTGCCCGTGAAGGCGATCAGCGGGACCCCCAAGCGGGCGATCACCGGTACGATGGTCAATATCTCGTCGGTCTCGCCGGAATTGGACAGCGCCAGCACCGCGTCGTCCCGCGTTATCATGCCCACGTCGCCGTGGCTGGCATCCCCGGGATGCACGAAAAAGGCCGGCGTGCCGGTGCTCGCCAGAGTGGCGGCGATCTTGCCGGCGATGTGGCCGGACTTGCCCATCCCGGTGACCACGATGCGTCCGCGGCAGTCGAGACAAATGCGGCAGGCGCGCGCAAATTCCGCACCCAATCGAGGCAATTGGGCGCGTAATCCTTCGATCTCGACGCTGAGCGCCTGGCGGCCGAGGTCGACGAGACCCGCGTCTGTGAACTCGAGTTTCATGCACGAATGATACACTTAAGCATGAGTCCACTTGAGGTCGCGCAAATCATCGAAGCCGGATTGGCCGGCGCCAAGGCGCACGTTGTGAGCGCGGACAATGTGCATTTCGAGGCCCTGGTGATTGCCGCCGCGTTCGCCGGAAAGCGCGCCGTACAGCGCCATCAGTTGGTCTACGGCACCTTGGGGGCCGCGATGGGCAATGAGATTCACGCGCTCGCCCTGCAAGTGTTCACCCCCGAGGAATTCGCCGGCCGTGGATAAATTACAGATCAATGGCGGGATCGCGCTCGAGGGCGAGATCCGGATTTCGGGCGCCAAGAACGCGACCCTGCCCATCCTGGCCGGGTGCCTGCTGGCGGACGGGCCGGTAACGGTGTCGAACGTCCCGCATCTGCAGGACGTGACCACCATGATCGAGTTGCTCGGGCGCATGGGCGTCTCGGTGACCATCGACGAGAAAATGCGCATCGAGGTCGATGCGTCGACGATCAAGGAGTATTTCGCGCCGTATCAACTCGTGAAGACCATGCGCGCGTCGATTCTGGTGCTGGGGCCGCTGCTGGCGCGCTTCGGCCGCGCCGACGTGTCGCTGCCCGGAGGCTGTGCGATCGGCGCGCGTCCGGTCAACATCCATGTCGCGGGCCTGCAGGCCATGGGCGCCGACATTCACATCGAGAACGGCTACATCAAGGCTCGCGCCGGCCGGTTGAAGGGCGTGCGCCTGGTGCTCGAGACCGTCACGGTCACGGGCACCGAGAATCTCATGATGGCCGCCGCGTTGGCGGACGGGGAAACCGTGCTGGAGAACGCCGCGCGCGAGCCGGAAGTGGTCGATTTGGCGAATTTCCTCTGCGCGATGGGTGCGAAGATCCGCGGCGCCGGAACCGACCGGATCGTCATCGAAGGGGTGGAGCGTTTGAGCGGCACCGCCTACGAAGTGCTGCCCGACCGGATCGAGGCCGGCACCTACATGGTTGCCGGCGCGATCACGGGCGGCAATATCCGGATCAAGAATGCGCGCCCCGACCACCTGGATGCGGTGATCGGGAAGCTCCAGGAGGCCGGAGCCAAGGTGGGGGTGGGCGACACGTGGATCGAAGTGAACATGCAGGGCCGGCGGCCCCAGGCGGTCGACATCCGCACCGCACCGTATCCGGCTTTCCCGACCGACATGCAGGCGCAGTTCGCGGCGCTCAACACGGTCGCCAACGGCGTCGGCACCATCATCGAAACGATCTTCGAGAATCGCTTCATGCACATGCTGGAAATGCGCCGCATGGGTGCGGAGATCCGGCTCGAAGGCAACACGGCCATCATCAAGGGGGTCGAGAAGCTCACGGCGGCGCCCGTGATGGCCACGGATTTGCGCGCCTCCGCCAGCCTGGTGTTGGCGGCGCTGGTGGCCGAGGGCCGTACCGAGATCGAGCGCATCTACCACATCGATCGCGGCTACGAGGCGATCGAGGAGAAGCTGCAACAGTTGGGTGCGAAGATCCGGCGCACGCCCTAGGCTATTGCGGCTGTATCTGGCGAGTGGGGCGTTCCAGCACCTTGAGCTTGAGCTTGTAGGGCTCGCGCCCGTGCCTTCCGGCGAGCTCGACGATGGCGCCCGGCGGCAGTGCGGCCACGCGGCTGACGAGGTCCTGGGAATTACGCACGGGCTCGCCCTCGAGACCGGTGATCAAGTCGCCGGGCCGCACCCCAGCCTCGTAGGCCTCGCTCTTCACCAAAATATTCACCACCGTGACACCGCCCGCGGCTATCCCTAGCTGCGCGGCCTGCTCGTCGGACAGGTCCTGCGGCACGAAACCCAGCCAGCCCCGCACCACGTGACCCACCTTCAGGATCTGCTCCATGACGCCGCGCACCAGATTGTCGGGAATCGCAAAGCCGATTCCTTCGGGGCCGCCGTAGGCGCGATTGAGAACCGCGGTGTTGATGCCGACCAAGTCGCCGTTTGCATCGATGAGCGCGCCGCCGGAATTGCCGAGATTGATGGCGGCATCGGTCTGGATGAAATTTTCGAATGTCGCGAGTCCGAGCTGGCCCCGGCCGGTGGCGCTGACGATGCCTTGAGTGACGGTCTGGCCCACGCCGTAGGGGTTGCCGATGGCAAGGACGATGTCGCCCACCCGCAGCGTGTCCGAGCGGCCCATGGGCATGACGGGCAGCTTGTCCAACCCCAGGTGCAGGATCGCCAGATCTGTGTCGGGGTCCTGTCCGACGATGGTCGCGTCGGCGATCCGGCCATCGACGAGCTGCACGCGGATCGAATCCGCGCCCGCGATGACGTGTTGATTCGTGACTATGGTACCGGCTGCGTCGACGATCACGCCGGACCCCAGGCTGCGCTCGATACGCTGCCGGTAGCTCGGCCAGAAATCACCGAACAGTTGATTGAGCGCGGGAGGCTGGGTGCGTTCCGTGACGAGGCGCGCGGTATAGATGTTGACGACGGCCGGCGCCGCCCGCGCCACCGCATCGGCGAAGCTTTGCATGACCACCACGGGGCGGGGTGGGGTGCCGGGTGCGCTCGGATTTCCCAAGAGCGATGGCCTCCACCAGACCAGGAGAAACGCGGCCGCCAGGCCGACCACCGCGGCTCGGATCAAAAAACTCACGAGAACGCGGGCGTTCTGCAATTAATATCGCTCCTCGACCTGGTGAGGGACGGCCGTTTATCTGTGTATAATGCGCTCCCAATATTCTTTGGGAAACACTATGCACACAGGGGTTTGCGTGAAGTTTTGTCAACATTGCTCAGGGGCAATCGAATGAATGATCAGGTTGACCATAGCCGGCGCCGCTTGCTGACGGCGGCGACAGTCGGCACCGGTGCGATCGGCGTGGCGTTCGCGGCGGTTCCCTTTCTGGCCTCGTGGCAGCCGAGCGCACGGGCCAAGGCGCTGGGCGCGCCGGTCGCCGTCGATGCATCCAAGCTCGATGCCGGACAGATGTTGAAAGTGGTGTGGCGCGGCCAGGCGGTATTCGTCGTGCGGCGGGTCAAGGCCATCATCGATCACCTGGGCGACCACGATGAGATGCTGGCCGACCCCAAGTCCGACGATTCGCAGCAGCCCGAATACATCAAGGCGAGCGGTGCCGCGCGCGCCCGCAATCCCGAATACTGGGTCGGCCTGGCGGTGTGCACACATCTCGGCTGCTCGCCGTTGGGCGCATTCGAGGCGAACAATGCGTTTCAGGTGGCCGGCGCCGACCTCGGCGCAAACTGGCCGGGTGGATTCTACTGCCCCTGCCACGGTTCCAAATACGATTTGTCAGGCCGCGTCTTCAAAAGCATGCCGGCGCCGAAGAACCTCACCGTGCCGCCCTACGCCTTTGCGGACAGCGCGCGAATCAACATCGGCGTCGACGACGCCCCCAAGACCGTTTAGCCGAGGGGCACATTATGGCCGGACGATTGATTGGTTGGATCGATCAGCGTTTTCCGCTGACCAAACTGTGGAAGGACCAGGTCGCCGAGTACTACGCGCCGAAGAATTTCAATTTCTGGTACTACTTCGGTTCGCTGGCGTTGCTGATCCTCGTGAACCAGATAGTGACGGGAATATTCCTGACGATGAACTACAAGCCGTCCTCGGCCGAGGCGTTCTCGTCGATCGAGTACATCATGCGGGACGTCGATTGGGGGTGGTTGATCCGCTACCTGCACTCGACCGGTGCGTCGGCGTTCTTCATCGTGGTCTATCTGCACATGTTCCGCGCGCTCTTGTACGGCTCGCATCGCAAGCCGCGCGAGCTCCTGTGGATCTTCGGCTGCCTGATATTCCTGCTGTTGATGGCCGAGGGCTTCATGGGCTACGTGCTGCCCTGGGGCAACATGAGCTACTGGGGCGCGCAGGTCATCGTGTCGCTGTTCGGCAGCCTGCCGGTGATCGGCCAGGGCCTGGTGGAGTGGATACGCGGCGACTACTACATCGCCGACGCGACCTTGAACCGATTCTTCGCATTGCACGTGGCCGCGCTGCCGCTGGCGCTGATTTTTCTGGTGATCGCGCACCTCATGGCGCTGCACGAGGTGGGCTCCAACAATCCCGACGGCATCGAGATCAAGAAACACAAGGGTGCGGATGGGCACCCCCTTGACGGCATTCCGTTTCACCCCTACTACACGGTGAAGGACCTGTTCGGGGTCGCCGGATTCCTGCTGATCTTCTGCGCGGTGATCTTCTTTGCGCCGACCTTCGGCGGCCTGTTCCTGGAATCGCCCAATTTCGAGCCGGCCAATGCCCTGCAGACCCCGCCCCATATTGCGCCGGTGTGGTATTTCACGCCGTTCTACGCGATGTTGCGCGCGGTGCCGTCGTTCGCCGGGACTCAGGTTTGGGGGGTGATGGTGATGGGCGCCTCCATCCTCGTGCTGTTCTTCGTGCCCTGGCTGGATCGCTCGCCGGTGAACTCGATCCGCTACCGGGGTCCCATTTACAAGGTCATGTTGACCATCTTCGTACTATCATTCATTTCGCTAGGCCTCTGCGGCTTGAAGCCTCCCTCGGGGATCTACCCGACGCTGGCCAAAATCTGTACTGTTTTGTACTTTGCTTTCTTTTTGCTCATGCCCTGGTACACGAAACTCGACAGCGTGAAGCCGGTGCCGGAAAGGGTCACGGGACATGCTTAAAAGCTCGGTATTGATCGCCATAGCGCTTCTCTCCGCCGGGGCCGCCGCCATGGCCGACGAGGAGGGGGGCATTGCGTTGCTGCCGGCCGGCACGGACATCAAGAACACCGACTCCCTGCAGCGCGGCGCACGCGACTTCATGAACTACTGCTCCGGCTGCCACTCACTGAAGTATCTGCGCTTCAACCGCCTGGGCGAGGACCTCAAGATTCCCGAGCCCGAACTCGCGGCGAACTTGATGTTCACCGGGGACAAAGCCGTCGACACCATCAATTCGGCGATGCCCAAGGATTCGGAAGCTTGGTTCGGCAAGCAGCCGCCCGATCTGTCGCTGATTGCGCGCGCCAGGGGAACCGATTATCTGTATTCGTTTCTGCACGGCTTCTACGTGGACAAGACTCGCCCCTGGGGCGTGAACAATCTGTACCTGCCGGCTGCTGCGATGCC
>JBARBX010000238.1:0-6338 GCA_049793535.1 Steroidobacteraceae bacterium
AAGTGGAACGACGCCAACAGCCGCAACCGCCGATTCTTCAAGCATCGCGCCATGCTGGTCGCTGCACAGAGCCAGAGGCCGGTGCAGTTGCAGACCATGCGCCGCGAAATGGGCGGAAAATTCGTCATGATGAAAACCGCCGGCGCGCCGGTGCGGATCCGCGGCAGGCACTGGGGCGCGGCGTCGATCGCCTACATCCTCCCCTAGCCCTCAGGGCCCGACGCTTGCCATCAGCCTCGTTCGAAGCGCGCGACGGTTTCGACATGCTCGGTGAAGGGCATGAGATTGAACGCGGTAAGTCCGGCGAGCCGCAGCTTGCCGCGCAAAGTCAGCTGCGCCGTGTCCCTGAGCAATGACTCGAGCCCGCAACTTACGTACACGAAACGCTCCGGGGGGTGCTGGGAAAAATGCTCGGTCAATTCTGGGTCGAGCCCCTTGCGCGGCGGGTCGGCGATCACCACCTGCGCGCCGTCGGCGATTGAGCGAGCGGCGCCGGCCGGACCCGGCACCACGGTAATTTTCGCCCGGTCCGCCGGGTCAAGCTCACCGAGCCCCAGTTGCAATCCATGCAGCGAATGCGGGCTCACTTCGTTCATGCGAAGCTCGCCCGCCTTAGGGAGTATCGACAAGCCGATGGCGCCGACACCTGCGTAGAATTCGGCGACTCGCGCCCCCTGCGGGACATGGGCGTGAACGTGCTCGATGATCTGCTGCGCGATCTCGAGATTGCTCTGCCCGAACGCGCCCGGCGGGTAGTGCACTGCGGGCCCGCCGAACCGCTCGACCAGGCTCGCCGGCCCGCACCAATTTTGAAACTCGGGGCCGAGTATCACGTTCGAGCGCTCGAGATTGGCGTTGAACCATAGGCTGTGGAGCTGCGGCCCCAGGCGTTCGCGGATCAGCTCGAAGCACGCGGCCAGAGGTGCGGGCGTGTCGCTGTTGCCGACGATCACCACCTGTGCAGTCTGCGAAGCGCGCTCCACGACGACCTGTAGATAGCGCGCCAACCCTAAATGCGCCTTGTCCGAGTAGCTGGTCATTCGAGCGTCCACCAGAGCCCGCCGCACGACGGAGGCGACCTGGTTGATCAAGGGATGCTGCACGCTGCAGCGGGGAATGTGCACCACTCGATGAGTCCCGAGTCCGAACAGGCCGAGCTTGGGAGAACCCAGCCGGCCGCGGATGGCCAGGCGTGCGCGGAGTCGGAATCCGGCCGTCCGGCCTGAAATCACTTCGACTGCGGGCAGGCCGTGCAACCGCGCGAGCTCATTGAGCGCGTCGTGCGCGGCCGCGGCGATCCCCTGCTCGCCGAACCGCGGACAGCCCGGGCATGGCGGTCGATGCGGGCAGGAAGTCACCGGGATCATGTTGTGATTGGAGCACGAAACTCCGGTACCATGACAGCGCCGTGCGCAATGTCATCTTCGATCTCGGGGGCGTCGTCCTCGAATGGAACCCCGACGCCATTCTCGAGGGCTACTACGCCGATCCAGGCGCACGCGAACGCTTGAAGGCCGCCTTGTTTCAGCATCCCGACTGGGTGCAGATGGACAAGGGTACGCTCGGTGAACCCGAGGTGGTCGAGCGGGTCGCGCAGCGCACGGGCATCGCGACGGGCGAGTTGGCGGGGCTGATGGAGGCGGTGCGCAAATCGCTTCAGCCCAAGGCCGATACGCTGCTGCTGCTCAAGGACCTTGCAGGGCGGCAGGTCCCGCTCTACTGCCTGTCCAACATGCCGGCGAGCACATTCGCCCATCTGCGCGGCCGCTACGATTTCTGGAGTGCGTTTCGCGGAATCGTCATCTCGGGTGAAATCAAAATGATGAAACCCGAACGTGAGATCTTCGAACACCTGTTGAGCCGCTATGCACTGTCTGCCTCGGAAACGGTGTTCGTCGACGATCACGCACCGAACATCGAGGCGGCCCGGCGGCTCGGACTGCACACGGTGCTATTCAAAGATGCCGAGCAATGCCGGATCGACCTTGAGCGCCTGCTCGCCGGCTAGAAATCCGCGACCGTCGCCCGTATCCATTCGAGCAGATGATCGGCATACACGCGCTCGACCAGCAGATGGTACTCCCCGGCTTGCAGACACGCGGTCAGCACCTGGAGTTCCGCCAGTCGGCCGCTGCACGCCTCGCCGAGGGCGGGAATCGCGGTGGCCGAGCCCAGCCGCAGCAATAAATCGCGCGCTTTGGGACCCGCCACCCGCAGTACGCGTATCCCGCCGGTCTGAACCACCATGCAGCCATCCACCTCGGGCGCGGCCCTCGCCTCCAGTTCCGCGAAGGCAAGCGGATCGTAGCTCAGCAGCAGAGTTTCGGTGGGACTGCGCCAGAGAAGGATGAATCGCCCGCCGCTCGGGCTGGCTTCGACGCGCAGTGCGCTTGAGGTAGCAGGCAACGGCGTTCCCAGGGCCTCGCACACGGTGGCGACAAAGCGCTCCGCCGCATCGAAGTAGCGCAGTGACGCCACCTCCACCTGGCGCTGCACGCGGACGCAGAGGCCGGCAACCTCCACGACACTGGACTCGGCCGGGCTAACCATGGAGGCGCTCGCCCTTGGGATCGATGAACGGCGCCTTCACGACCCGGGCATCGATCACTTTGCCCAGATGGTGCACCCGCACCTGCTCTCCCAAGCGCTGCGTGCCGCGCGCCAGCATCCCTAAGGCAACCGGGCTGCTGAGTTCCGGGCTCCAGTAGCTCGAAGTGATATGCCCTTCGGTCTGCGTGGGCGGCGGCGCGGCCGCGATCTGCGCGCCCACCGGGAGCAGAGTGCGACCGTCGACGGGCGACAGCGCCACCAGCTGAAATCGGTTGGGGTCGCGCGCCGCGGGGCGCAGCAGCGAGCGCCGGCCCACGAAATTCTCCGCCTTGCGCTCCAGGGCGCGGGCGAACCCGATGTCCTGGGGCAAAGTGGTGCCGTCGGTATCGGTGCCGATATGGATGAATCCCTTTTCGGTGCGCATGATTTCGAGCGCCTCGATACCGTAGGGCACTGCGGAGAATTCAGCGGCGCGCGCCCACAGTCGCTCGAGCAACGCGGCCGTGCGATCGGCCGGCAGGTTGATCTCATAACTCAGCTCGCCGCTGAAGCTGGCACGCAGCACGCGCAGCGGCACGCCGTCCAGGGTGCTTTCCCGCATGCTCATGTGCCCCATCGAACCGGGCGCAAGTTCTGGATCGAAGCCCACCGCTTCCAGCCAGGCCCAGCTTCGGGGGCCGGCCACAGTCACATTGCCCCAGCGGGACGTGACGGGAGTCACGAGTACGCGCAAGCTCGTGTATTCGCATTGCAGCCACTCCTCGAAGGCCGCAGCCGTACGCTCCACTCCTGCGCTGGTGGTGTTCACCCAGTAGTGCTGCGGCCCGAGGCGCGCCACGATGCCGTCGTCCACGACGATGCCGTTTTCATTGAGCAGCAATCCGTAGCGCGCCTGGCCGGGATGGAGGTTCGACATGGTTCCCACGTACATGAGATCGAGAAAGTGCGCGGCGTCCGGCCCGAACAATTCAAGTTTGCCGAGCGGCGAACCGTCGAGCAGGCCCGCGGCCCTGCGCACCGCGCCGGCTTCGCGCTGAGCGGCGGACTCCAGGGTTTCGGCGGCTTGTGGATACGCGGCCGGGCGCAGCCAATTTCCGAATTGTTCGAACAAAGCACCGCGCGCGCGGTGCCACTCGTGCGCGGCAAGGGTCTTGAGCGGCCGATACAGCGCGCCGACTCGCCGGCCCGCGAGCAGACCGAGCGTGACCGGAGCGAAGGGCGGGCGGAACTTCGTGGTGCCGACTTCCGCCGGCTCGCGTGCCGTGTATTCGCCCATCAACACCAGTGCATTGACGTTGCTGGTCTTGCCTTGGTCGGTCCCCATGCCGGTGGTTGTGTAGCGTTTCAAATGTTCGACTGAAACGTAGTTCTCCTGTGCGGCGAGACCGATGTCGCCGACGGCCACATCGTTTTGCAAATCGACAAACTGCTTGCCGCCGAGCCCGGGTAGATGAGTGGCCGCCAGCGATCTGCCGGCGCCCCCGACCGCGGCCGGCGGCGGCACCAGGCCGCGGGCCAGCGCCAGGCCGAGATCCGCAGCGTGATTCGCCACCGTATCGCGGGAAAACAGTCCCGCGCAAGCACCCGCGCTCCAGACTCCGCGTGCGGGGCCGTCGGGTACGAACATGGCGGACTCTTCCACCCATCGCAATTTTCCGCCTGCTTGCGAATGCAAGTGCACGGCCGGCGCATGGCCGCCGGCGCTCAAGATCAAGTCGCATTGCAGCCGTTCCGGGCGGGTGCCCTCGAGCTCGGTCGAAATGACGGTGCAGTCTTCCACCGCGCGCGAGCCGCCGACTTTGGCGATGCCGGCGCTCATCAGCGTGCGAACCGGCGCGCCGTTGGCACCGATGTCGGCCTGCGGCCGACGGTCGACCAATGCGATCACATCGATTCCCGCGGCCAGCAAGGAGGCCGCCACCCGATAGCCGGAATCGCTGTTGGCGGCGATCACCACCCGCTTGCCGCAGGCCACACCGAAGGCGTGCGCATACTTCTCGGCGGCGCCGGCCAGCATCACGCCCGGGCGGTCGTTGTTCGGGAAGATCATCGGGCGCTCGAAGGCGCCCGCGGCGACGATGACTGCGCGCGCGCGAATCTTCCACAGCCGTTCGCGCAGCACCCCACCGGCCGGGACTCGAGCGGCCGGCGGGCGCAAGGTTTCGCGTGCGCATACCAGATTGTGGTCGTAAATGCCGAAGGCCAGGGTCCGGGTCATCTGCCGAACGCCGCCACGCCGGGCGCGCAACAGCAGATCGTCGATTTCCGGATCGGATTGCCAGCCGAGCGCACCGCCCAGTGTCGATGAGCTTGCGAGCAGTAAAGTGTCCGCGCCCGCCTCCGCCGCCGCGACGGCTGCGCTCAAGGCCGCGAGCCCGCCGCCGATGACCAGTACTTCCGCCTGCGCCGCCGCTTCCTCGTAGCGATCGCGATCGGGCTCGCCGGAGCCGCGGCCGAGCCCCGCCATACGCCGAATGGCGGGCTCGAACCAATGCCAATTGGGCCACTTGAAGGTCTTGTAGTAAAAGCCGGCGGGCAGCAGCGCGGAGATGCGGCTGTTGAAGGCGCCCAAGTCGAATTCAACGCTGGGCCAGCAGTTGACGCTTTCGGCGACCAGACCCTCGTACAGATCCACCCCGGTTGCCCGCATATTGGGCGTGCGTGCGGCGCCCAACCCTAAGTCCACCAGGGCGTTGGGCTCCTCGACGCCGCAGGAATAAATCCCGCGCGGCCGGTGCAGTTTGAAACTTCGCCCGACGAGGCGTACGCCGTTCGCGAGCAGCGCGGAGGCCAGCGTATCGCCCGGGTGGCCCTGCATGGGCCGGCCGTTGAATTCGAAAGATAGAAGTTGCGACCGGTCGATCCGCTGTCCGAAGGGTGGCGCGAGACGCGACGAGGTCATGAGGGCGGCGAGTCCGTGATGGCGTACACCGAGAGGATTTCGTGGGTCAGCGTGCTCCGCGCCAGATTGAACCACTGGCCGCAGCCGTAAGAGTGTCGCCAGCGCTCGAGATGCACTCCCTTGGGATTGTCGCGAAAGAAGAGGTATCGGCCCCAGATTGCGTCGCTTTGATCCAACCCCGGGCGCGTCATGTGCGACGTGCCTCCGCAGGTGAACTCGCTCTCATCGCGCGGACCGCAGTGGATGCAGGGAATTTGCATCATCAGTGCGCAATCCCCGAAGCCGCGGCTTCATCGATCAGACGGCCCGTGATGAACCGCTCGAGTTGGAAGGGCTCGGCCAGCGGGTGATTCGCGCCCGTGGCGAGAACGTGGGCGAGCGTCCATCCGCCCACCGGGATGGCCTTGAAGCCGCCCGTTCCCCAGCCACAATTGATATAAAGATTGGGCACGGGCGTCGGACCGATGATGGGACTGGAGTCGTGCACCACGTCGACGATGCCGGCCCATTGGCGCATGAGATTCAGACGGCTGAAGCACGGGAACAGTTCGAGCGTCGCTGCGATGATCGCCTGTTTCACCGCGAAGCTGCCGCGCTGGGCGTAGGATGGGAACAAATCCAGCATGGCGCCCATGACGATCTCGCCCTTGTCGGACTGGCTCACATAGGCGCCCGTGCCGGGCGACAGAATCACCGTATCGAGCAACGGCTTGATGGGCTCGCTGACCATGGCCTGCAGTGCGTAGCTGGTGACCGGCAGGCGGAATCCGGCCAACTGCGCGAGCACCGAACTATGCCCCGCCGCGGCGATGCCGACCCGCTCGGCGCGAATGCGCCCGCGATTGGTGTTCACGCCGACGACCCGGCCGCCCTCCTTGATGAACTC